>JBIIUN010000033.1:0-18219 GCA_044339945.1 Kapaibacterium sp. (SeqCode) | reverse complement strand
AACAGGATATGCCGAGGCGGGCGACGAACCCAAGCCGCAAAGCGGACGCACGGAACAAACAAGCGCCCGCCGGGTGGTGACCACGGCGGGCGGCGGCAAAAACTGCGGTCGGCGACCGCTCAGATCATGTGGCAGAACATCGCGTCGCGGAGCTTGGGCTCAAACCAGGTGCTCTTCGGCGGCATGATCCCGCCGGCGTCGGCGATGGTCATCAGGTCCACGATGCTGGTGGGGAACATCGAGAAGGCGCAGGCGTATTCGCCGCCATCCACCAGCTTCTCCAGCTCGGCCGTGCCGCGGATTCCGCCCACGAAGTTGATGCGCTTGCTCGTGCGCGGGTCGTCGATGCCGAAGAGCGGCGCGAGGACGTGTTTCTGGAGCAGCGTCACGTCGAGCCGTTCAATCGGGTCGCTCACGCCGCTCAATGCCGCCTTGAACCGCAGCGTGCTCCACTGGCCGCCGAAGTAGAACCCGAGCTCGTGCTTGCCGGCCGGCTTCGCGGAGCCTTGCGGGACGATCTCGAAGACTTCGGCGAGCTTCTGGCGCAATTGCTCGGCGGAATGGCCGTTCAGATCCTTCAGCACCCGGTTGTAGGGCAGGATCTGCATCTGGTTGTGCGGGAAGATCACCGTCAGGAACCGGCCGCTGTGCCCGGCGCCTTTCCGCGCCTGATGGATGCGTCCCGCGGCGGCGCTGCGATGGTGTCCGTCGGCGATGTAGAGATACGGAATCCGGGCGAAGGCGCCTTCGATGAAGGCCAATCCCTCGGCGTCCGCCACGGTCCAGGCGGTGTGGCGCACCCCATCCTTGGCGGTGAAATCCACGGCCGGAGCGAGGGCGGTGCGCTGGGCCACGAAGGCGTCGAGAGCGGCTTCGGCGCGGTAGGTGAGGAACACCGGGCCGGTCTGC
This sequence comes from Kapaibacterium sp. (SeqCode), assembly GCA_044339945.1. Classification (GTDB taxonomy): domain Bacteria; phylum Verrucomicrobiota; class Verrucomicrobiia; order Limisphaerales; family UBA9464; genus CAIWAH01. The sequence goes on along the minus strand of JBIIUN010000033.1, from coordinate 17,310 downwards.
GAATTCAGCGTCTCAATGTGGCGCACACGGTCGTCCTCCTTGTCGGGCCGGGTGAACTCATGCTTCTTGATGATGCCGTCGAGGTATTCCTGGCAGCTCGCCGCGGCGACGAGGCCCACCTGCGCGTGGCCGCCCATGATCTGGCGGTAGAGGTAAAAGGCCGGCTGGCCGTCGAGCTTCAACGCGCCCTGGCCGATGAGGCGGGAGAAATTCTCCGCGCCCTTGGCATAGACGGCGGGCGAATACAGGTCGGTGCCGGCGGGCAGGTCGATCTCCGGCTTGCTGACGTGCAGGAAGCTGAGGGGATTTCCCCGGGCCATTTCCCGGGCTTCTTCCGACGACATGACGTCGTAGGGCAGCTCGCAGATCTGCGCGGCGAGCTCAGGTTGCGGACGGAGGGCGGCAAACGGTTTGATGGTGGCCATACGAAAAGCGGCGCGGAACCTAGTGGGCCGGCTCCCGCGGGGAAAGCGGGAAGCGAGCACGGCGGCAAAGGCAGCTTCCAGAGGCGGTCCACCTTAGTGATTCGCAAAAAACCCGTTGGCGCAGCGAGGTGGGTTTCCCTACGGTCCGCGCCACTTTCGCAGGAATGGCCAGTGTTTTCATCAAGACCTACGGTTGCCAGATGAACGAGCGCGACAGCGAGGCCGTCGCTGCGCAGCTCGTCGCCAAGGGCTACACCCTGGCCGCCCATGAAAGTGTGGCGGACGTGGTCCTCCTCAATACCTGTTCCGTGCGCGATCTGGCGGAGCAGAAGGCCATCTGGAAGATGGAGAACGTCGCCGGCATCGCCCGGAAGGAAGGCCGGCAGCCGATCCTGGGATTCATGGGCTGCATGGCCCAGAGCCGCGGCAAACAGCTCGTCGAATCGCTGCCCGACGTGGATCTCGTGCTGGGCACGCAGAAGTTTCACCGGGCGGCGGAGTATCTGGACGAGCTATTGGCCGGCCGCCAGACGCAAATCGTGGACACGGCGGACGAGGACGGCTCGCAGGCGACGATCCGCGAGCACCTGCTGACCGGCGCCGCCGACAAGAAGTCCGTGACCGCCTTTGTGAGCATCATGCAGGGCTGCAACCAGCACTGCACGTTCTGCATCGTGCCGTTCACGCGCGGCGAGGAGCGTAGCCGGACCATTCCCGACATCGTCGCCGAGTGCCGCGAACTCGTCGCCCGGGGCGTCCGGGAGGTCACGTTGCTCGGGCAGATCGTGACGAGCTACGGCAAGCGCGACTATCCGCTGCGGGACGGCAGGTCGGCGTTCGTGCAGCTCATCGAGGCGGTGCATGAAATCGATGGCTTGGAGCGGATCCGGTTCACCTCGCCGCATCCCAAGGGCTACGGCGACGACCTGATCGAGGCCTTTGGCCGGTTGCCGAAACTGGTCGAGTCGGCCCACCTGCCGTTGCAGAGCGGCTCCGACCGGCTGCTGAAGCTCATGCATCGCGGCTACACCCGGGAACGCTTCGCCGAGATCATCGGCAAGCTGCGCCGGGTGCGGCCCGGAATCGGGCTCAGCACCGACATCATCGTGGGCTTCCCGGGCGAGACGGAGGCGGACTTCGAGGAGACGTTGGCGCTCTGCCGGCAGCTCGAATTCGACCTCGCCTACGTCTTCAAATACTCGCCGCGCAAGGACACCCCGGCCGCCGCGATGCCGGACCAACTGCCCGAGGCAGTGATCGAGGAGCGGCACCAGCGCCTGATGACGCTGACCAACGAGCTGGCCGCCCGCAAATATGACGCCCTGATTGGTTCGACGGTGGAGATCCTCGTGGAGGGGCCCAGCCGCAAGAATCCCGCTCGCTACGAAGGCCGGACGCGCTCCAACAAGATCGTCGTGTTCCCCGGAAGCGAACGCCACCAAGGGCAACTCCTGAATTTGCGGATCGAACGGACGGGCTCCTTCACGCTCTATGGCGATCCGGCGGTGATCGGCATGGACGAAGAGGTTTCCGCCGCGCCCGTGCTGCGTTCCGCCTGAATTTCGAATGAAGATTACGCTTTCACAGCTCTGTCTGGCTCTCGGGGCCGGCATGATCCTGACCCATGGCTGGGCTTTGCTGCGGGCCAAGCCGGCCGCCGACTGGTTGCGCCAGTTCCATCGCAACTACGGCCTGGGCGTCATCCTGATGCTGCTCGGCACCGCGTGGTTCGAGTGGAACCTCTACCAGGAACAATTGCAGGACATCGCCGCCTACAAAAACCTCATGCTCATCGGTTTTGGCGCGGTCGGGCTGGGGTGCTGCCTCTTTGTCCGGGATTTCCTCTCGGTGCGGGGCCTGACCGTGTTCCTGCTGATGCTGGCCTGGCTGATGTGCGAAAAGGCCCGCTGGCAGGACAGCAACTTCCGCTGGGCCGTCGCGGGCTGGGCCTATGTTTGGGTGCTCGGCGGCCTCTGGCTTTCCGTGTCGCCTTGGCGGTTGCGGGACTGGTTGGCGTGGGTGACCGCGACCGAGGGGCGGCTCAAACTGGCGGCCGCCGGCGGCGTCGTCTGGGGGCTGTTTATCGGCGGTTTGGGCCTCACCGTATTCAAGTGAACCAAAACAGGGCTTGCACGAGGGCCTTCCGTTCGTCATTTTCCGCGCTCCTTTGAAGGCAAACGCTGGGACTTAACCCGGCAGCACGACAGATTTTGTATGGTTAGACTCCGTCTGAAGCGCGTTGGCGCAAAGAATCAACCGGTGTTCCGCATTGTGGCGGCGGACCAGCGCAGCCCGCGTGATGGCAAGTTCCTTGAGGAGCTTGGCACCTATCATCCCCTTGACACCAAGGAGATCAATTTTTCCCTGAAGCTTGAGCGGGCTGAGCACTGGTTGAAGGTGGGCGCACAGCCCTCCGAGACCGTGGCCAGCATGATCAAGAAGGCCCGCAAGGCTGCGGTGGCGACCCCGGCCGCCTAAGGCGGAGCCGACCATGCAAGCGTTCCTCGAATTCGTGGTTAAAGGGTTGGTTGACCAGCCCGACGCCGTGCAGGTCACCGCCGTGGAGAAAAGCGGCCTGACGTCCTATGAACTCCGCGTGGCCCCGGGCGACGCCGGCAAGATCATCGGGCGTCGCGGCAGCACCATCCAGGCGTTGCGTTCGCTGGTGCAGTTGGGTGCCCAGAAAAAGGGCGTCCGCTGCGTGGTGGACCTGATCGACGACTAAGCCACAGGCACGCGCTGTGGGACGGGCAGCGCTTGGCCGATGAAAATTGACGTATTAACCCTGTTCCCCGCCATGTTCGCGGGTCCGTTGGATGAGAGCATCATCAAGCGGGCACGCCAGGCGGGCATCCTTGACCTGAGGATCCATGATTTGCGGGACTGGACGCACGACCGTCATCGGACGGTGGACGACAGCCCCTACGGTGGCGGACCGGGAATGGTCCTGAAACCGGAACCGCTCTTTGAAGCCGTCGAAGCCTTGAAGGCTGGCCTTGGTGGGAAAACCAAGGTGATCCTGACTTCGCCCAGTGGAAGACGTTTTGACCAATCCGTGGCACGTGAATTGGCCACGGAGGAATCCTTGGTCTTCATCTGCGGAAGTTACGAAGGCTACGACGAGCGGGTGCGCGAGCATCTGGTGGATGACGATCTGAGCATTGGCGATTTCGTGCTCACCAACGGCAATCTGCCGGCAATGGTCATCATCGACACCGTGGCCAGGCTGTTGCCGGGCGCGCTGGGCGATGATGCCAGCAGTGAGGACGAATCATTCAGCCACGGGTTGCTGGAATATCCGCACTACACGCGGCCGGCCGAATTTCGCGGGTGGACGGTGCCGGAGATTTTAACGTCGGGAAACCATGCCGCCGTCGAAAAGTGGCGGCGGGCGCAGGCGGTCAGGCGGACCGCGGAGCGGCGGCCGGATTTGTGGGAGAGCAAACGCTGGGAACGGAAAAGTCCGGGTCCGGCCAAGTGACAACTGATTTAGGAATTAACATGAAGCTGAACATTGGTGCGCTGTTAGACAAGATTGAGGGTGAGCATTACCGCAAGGAACCCCTCAAGTTCAACGTGGGTGATTCTGTCCGCGTCCATACGAAGGTCGTGGAAGGCGACAAGGAACGCGTCCAGGTCTTCGCCGGCCTCGTGATCGGCATCCGTGGACACGGCCTGAACGAGACGTTCACCGTCCGCCGCATCAGCTACGGCGAGGGCGTCGAGCGTATTTTCCCGATCCATTCTCCCCGGGTTGAGAAGGTTGAAGTCGAACGCGAAGGCAAAGTCCGCCGCGCGAAGCTCACCTACCTGCGCCAACGTCTCGGCAAGAGCGCCATGACGGTGAAGGAGAAGGATACGGCCAACAAGGCGGCCAAGCCGGCCAAGTAACCGGAGCCGTTGTCGGTGCCAAGGGGCGGAGTCATGCGACTCCGCCCTTTCGTCGTTTTTGGATCGACCGTGCCGCGAGTTGGCGCCAACTCGCTGGCTGGCTACCCTTGGGCATGCGCTGCCTCATTTCCGCCGGTCCCACCTGGGAGCCCTTGGACCGGGTGCGTCGGCTCACCAATTTTTCGACCGGCAGCCTCGGCGGCGAACTGGCCAATCACCTCGCACTGAGTGGCTATGACGTCACTTTGTTGCTCAGCGAAACGGCCACTTGGGATCGCCCGCTGGCAGCCGTAGCGGTCCGCCGGTTTTCCACCACGGACTCGTTGCGCGGCGAATTCCAGCGGGAATCCTCTCCCTTGGCCGTGGCGATCTTCCACGCCGCCGCCGTCAGCGATTTTTCCGGTGGACAGGCCTACGAACGAAACGCGGTCGGCGAACTTGTCCCCCTCGCCGCCGGCAAGCTGGGCACCCGGTCGGGCAGCCTGCTGGTCGAACTTCGCCCCACGGCGAAGCTGCTTCCCGAACTCCCGGGTTGGTTTCCCAATGCCAGCATCGTGGGCTGGAAATACGAGGTGGATGGAACTCGCGAACACGCCCTGTCAGCCGGCCGACGCCAGTTGACCGAGGCCCGATCCCACGCCTGCGTCGTGAACGGCCCCGCGCACGGCCCAGGATTCACCCTTTTGCAAGGCACCGGCGCCGTCGCGGACCTGCCCGACCGCGCCAGTCTGTTCACGGCGCTGGAACGCTTGGCGCGCTGACGCCGCGGCCGGAAAACCTCATTCTGGCAGTGATAAATAGCGCCATTCACCCGGCGCCAGACCGTCCACGGAATAGTCGCCGAAACGCGACCGGTGCAGTTTGGTCACCAGCAAGCCTTGGCTGCCGAACATGCGGCGGACCTGGTGAAATCGCCCTTCAACAATCTCGAGGCGCGCGTGGTTTGCATCGATGATTTCCAACGCGGCGGGCAGACACGGATCATTCTCATCGTCCAGGCAAAGCGTGCCGCCAGCAAACAACTCGACGAGTCCGGGGCGAATGGTGCCATCGAACGTCACCTCATAGACCTTCGGCACCTTCTGGCGCGGCGACGTCAGGCGATGCAGCAGGTCCCCTTGATCCGTCACCAGCAGCACTCCGGTGGTGTCTTTGTCCAATCGGCCGACCGTGCTCACCGGCGGATTGCGCCCCGACCACCGTTCCGGGAGCAAATCGTAGACATTGATTCCTTCCCGTTCATCGCGCGAACAGACACACCCCAGCGGCTTATGGAACACCGCCAGCAATCCTTCGGGCTGTTCCACCGGTTCGCCGTCGACCCGCATCTCGTGAGCCAACACCTTTTCGTCGAACCGCTTGGCCACTTGGCCTGCCACCGTCACCCGCCCTCCCTTCACCCAGAGACGGGCATCGGAGCGGCTGCAATAGCCGCAGGAGGAGAGCAACTGGTCGATGCGACGTTTGGTCGGGGAGTGCGGGGAAGCGGACATCGTTCTTTGTTCCCGAGGATGGAAGCGGAACGTCCGCAGCGCTAAACCATTTTCCATGGAATTCATCCGCCGACACCTCCCCATGCTCCTGGCCGCGATCCTGTGGCTCGGTAATTTGCCCGTCGTGTGCGCGGCCTCCCCGGAAAAAGAACCCGTCGCCCCCGCTTCCGGCAGACCGTGGTGGTATTGGGCGCTCCGCTTCGTCCTGGTGCTGGCCTTGGCGATCGGGGCGTGGAACTCCTGGCGAAACCGAAAGCAGCCTTGACCCGCCGGCCGCTTTTTCCCTCTAATCTCGCCCGATGCACTTCTGCACGACGCCAGTAATAGTCCTCGTAGTAGGCGGCCACGCCGCCGAGGGCTCTTGTCGTGCTTGAAACACTTTAAACAAGAACCCACGGCTGGTGACGGCCGTGGGTTTTTTGTCCTAAAAATCCGCCGCCGCCCCGGCCCAACTCGACGCCGATAACATGAGCCAAGCCACGAAAACAGAAACGAAGACCACCACCACAAACCACGCCGGCCGCGAAGTCGGCCCGCTGATGTATGGCCGCGACATCTTTGTCGAAGCCCTCGAACGCGCGGGCGTGGAAGTCATCTTTGCCTACCCGGGCGGCGCGAGCATGGAGATCCACCAGTCGCTCACGAAGTCCAAGATCCGCACCATCCTGCCCCGGCACGAACAGGGTGGCAGCTTCGCGGCGGAAGGCTACGCCCGCGCCACCGGCAAGGCCGGCGTGTGCATGGCCACCTCAGGCCCCGGCGCGACCAACCTGGTCACCGCCATCGCCGATGCCTACATGGACTCGTGCCCGCTGGTCGCCATCACCGGCCAGGTCACGCAGGCCATGATCGGTCGCGGCGCCTTCCAGGAAACAGACATGGTCGGCGTCACGCTGCCGATCGTGAAGCACAGCTACCTCATCACCGACATCAAGGACATCCCCCGCATTGTCGCGGAGGCGTTCTACATCGCGGAATCCGGCCGCCCCGGCCCGGTGGTGCTCGATTTCCCGAAAAACATCCAGCAGCAGAAGTCCCAGCCCGTCTGGCCCACCCTCGCCGAGATTAAGGCCGGCCTGCGCGGATACAACCCGGACATCAGCGCGGACGAAGTCGCCCTCAACGAGATCGTCGGCTTGCTGGAGAAGGCGGAGCGCCCCGTGCTCTATTGCGGCGGCGGCATCATCACCGCCGGCGCTGCCCCCGAACTGCTGAAGTTTGCCGAGTCGGCCCAGATTCCGGTCACCACCACGCTGATGGGCATCGGCGGCTTCCCGGAAACGCATCCGCTCTCCATGCGCTGGCTCGGCATGCACGGCTCGGCCGTCGCTAACTGGGCGGTCAACGGCGAATTCAAGCAACGCACCGATCCGACCGAAACCGCGGTGAAGCTCAAGGACGGCGCGGATCTCCTGTTGGCTTTCGGCGTCCGCTTCGACGACCGCGTCACCGGCGCCTTCAGCGAGTTCGCCAAGGCGGCAACCATCGTCCACATCGACATCGACGCCTCGGAGCACAACAAGAACAAGCGCGCCCACCTGACCGTTCACGGTGACATCCGCGATGCCTTGACCCGCCTGAATGCGCTCATCGCCAAGCGTGGCGGCATCCGGAAGTCCTATCCCGCCTGGCACTCCCAAATCGCCGAATGGAAGGAAAAGGCGCCGTTCCGCTACACGACCCGCGCCGAGATCGTGGATTCCGACCACATGCAGCCCTTCAAGAAGGAGGGCGAGGAATACATCATCCAGCAGATGGTGATCGAGGAACTGTGGAAGGCGACCAAGGGCGACGCGATCATCACCACGGGCGTCGGTCAGCATCAGATGTGGGCCGGCCAGTGGTTCAAATACAGCGACCCGCGGACCTTCATCACCTCCGGCGGACTTGGCTCCATGGGCTACGGCTTCCCGGCCGCGCTCGGTGCCAAGGTGGCCCGCCCGGACAAGGAGGTCATCGACATCGACGGCGACGGTTCCTTCCTGATGAACATCCAGGAACTGGCGACCGCCTACATCGAGAAGATCGCCGCCAAGGCCATCATCCTGAACAACCAGCACCTCGGCATGGTCGTGCAGTGGGAGGACAACTTCTACGGCGGCAACCGCGGCCATACCTATCTCGGCAATCCCGACAACCGGTCCGGCATCTACCCGGACTATGTCGAAGTCTGCAAGAGCTTCGGTGTGCCCTGCGAACGCGTCGTCTATCGCAAGGATTTGCGTCCGGCGATCGAGCGCATGCTGGCCTCCAAGACGGCCTACGTCCTCGACGTGGTCACGCCCTACACCGAGCACGTGCTGCCCTTCATCCCCGCCGGTCGGACCGTCGCGGACATGCGGTGGTAGTCGGCACAACTCAAGCTCCACACGAAAACGGGCCGCCCATGGGCGGCCCGTTTTGTTTCACTGGGCGGGCGGAACGGTGCCCGAACCCCTTCGTCACGTTGGCTGAGGTCGTGAATTGGACGAGACGTTGTGCGATTTTCGCCGCGGCGGCAGTTGCCCAGTGAGATGCACGCATCCGACACAGAACTCATCCATCAGTTCGTCCGCAATGGCTCGGAAGGCGCCTTCACCGAACTCCTCCGCCGGCATGTGGACCTCGTCTATTCGGCGGCCCTTCGGCAGGTCGGGCCCGACGTCCAAGCTGCGGAGGATCTCACGCAGACGGTTTTCACCGGCCTGGCGCGAAAGGCGGAAAAGCTCCAGGGGCATTCCTCGCTCACGGGCTGGCTCTACACCAGCACGCGGCTCGCGGCGACCCAGCATCGCCGCACCGAAGTCCGCCGACTCGCCCGCGAAACCGCCGCCCATGCCATGTCCCAACTGCTTTCCTCCGACGCGCCTGAACCCGACTGGAACCAGCTACGTCCCGTGCTGGATGAAGCGATGCACGACCTGAACGAAGCCGACCGCGAAGCCGTGCTGCTGAGGTTCTTTGAGAAACGGCCGTATGCCGAGATCGGCACGCGGCTCGGGCTGTCGGAAAACACCGCCCGTATGCGGGTGGAACGCGCCCTCGACCAGCTCCATGCCGCGCTGGCCAAACGCGGGGTCACCTCCACCGCCGCCGCCTTGGGCCTGGCCCTGGGCGCGCACGCGGTGGCGGCGGCCCCGGCCGGCATCGTCGAACGCATCGGTGCGGCGGCCCTGACGGGTAGCGGCGCGACCGTCGGAGGTGCGCTTTCGGGCAAGTTGGTGCTGACCGTCCTGGCACTGTTGCTCGGGATCGGGGCGCTGATGTGGACGAGCCGAACTGGCTGGAATGGTGCCCAAAAACCGATTTCGGATCGCGGGTCCGTCGTCGCTGAGGCTCCCGGTGGAACTGGAGCAACCAACAACGGCAGCGGGGACCTCGCAGGAGCGAGCCTTACGCCGACCGCAGCGACGACGGACTCGGTTTCCTCCTCTCCGAATCCCGCGGTCGGCCCGGAAGAGCTGGCGTTGAAGCTGACGTTTGTGGCCAAGGATTCCGGGCGGCCAGTGCCCAATGTGACCGTCAACTACCGGGGCTGGGAAGGCTCCCACTTCACGAAGCGCGGCTTCGCGAGCACGCGCTTCGGCGAGGCCACCGTGCGGGTTGCGCCCGGGACGACGCTGCTGGAGTTGACGAGCGTAGTCGACGGATTCGCCGACACCCAATTGCGCTGGGTGCCGGAACGGGGTGATCGCATCCCGACCAACTACACCGTCCGCCTGGAAAGGGCGGTTCCGATCGGCGGGAAGGTGGTTGATCCCGAAGGTCGTCCGGTCGCGGGTGCCAAAGTGGGATGGAACCACCAAGAGGACGGTTCGCGGCGAACCGGGGTTGAGAGCCACGAGTTTGGCTGGATCGAAGTGGGAACCGACGCGGATGGCCGCTGGCGAATCGACCGGATTGCCGAAGCAATGCTGGCCCAGATCTACGGAAGTGCGGCGCATCCGGATTACCAGCCGTCTGATCATTTCGACCTCGCCGCGCCCCCCGAGGCGGGACGAAAACTCCGCGACCGGACGCACGTGTTTCAGTTGAAGCAAGCGGCCGTGCTTCAGGGGGTGGTGTTGAATGAGGCCGGGGAGCCGATTGCCGGCGCGGAGGTCCTCGCGGGACAACGCCGCTTCACCGGCAGCCGTGAGGTCAAGACCCTCGCCGACGGGACGTTTGAAATTCGCGGCGTCACGCTCGGGCCGACTCCTGTCACCGCCCAGGCAGATGGCTACGCGGCCAAAACCATTCAGCTAAATCTGGCCCAGACGAACGACTCCGTGCGGTTGGTCCTGGGCCGCGGAACGCCGTTGCGTTTGCGTCTGGTGAACCAGGCGGGCAAGCCTGTCCCCAAGGCTTACGTGTGGTTGAACACCATGGAACGTGGGCCCCGGTTGGTTGGGACCGAAGCGCCGCTGCTGCTGCAGGCCGGGTTCGAGGGGAGGTCCGATGAACAGGGCCGCGTGGTCTGGAACGAGGCGCCGGCCGGCGAACATCACTTTGACATCAAGGCCCGGGGCTACATGCGGACCAACCACGTCGCCATTCCAGCCGATGGTCAGGAACATGTCCTGACTTTGGCGCCGGCGCTGGTCATTCAAGGCCGCGTGACTGATTCCGCCACGGGCCAACCGGTGCCAAAGTTCCGGGTCGTGCTGGGGTGGCCCAGCTTCGATCCCATCAGCCAACGAACCACGGCGCAGTTCAGCTCCATCGAACGTTTCTGGCTCGATTTCACCGGTGGCGCCTATCGGCATTCCCTGGAGGAAATGGTCAGCGAGGGCACCGATCCGCGCTGCGTGCTGAAGTTCGAGGCGGAAGGTTACCTGCCGCAGCTTTCGCGTCCGCTGCGCTACGACGAGGGAGTGGTCACGTTGGACATGGCTTTGGAGCCCGCGTCCGAATTGGAAGTGACAGTCGCCGATCCGGTGGGCCGGCCGGTTGCGGGGGCCGACGTGGGATTAGTCTTGCCTGGCGCCGGTCTCAAGCTGAGCGGCGGCCACCTGACGATAGACCCCAATGAGCGGACCGGGGCCCTGAAGCGGGCCGACGGCAAGGGGAAGCTCAGGCTCATGAACGATCCGCAGGTGACGCGAATCGTCGTGGCGCATCCGACGGGCTATCTGGAAACCGGCTTTGCGGCGCTTACCGCGGACCCGGTCATCCGTCTGCAACCATGGGGCCGGATTGAGGGCGAGTTCCTGGGTGCCGCCGGACTCCTCGCCGGCAAGGTGGTGTCAGTTTCACCGTGGGAACCGACTCACCGGGAACTTGATTTCGGCATCTCCACCACCACGGACGACCAGGGCCGCTTCACTTTGTCCCAGGTGCCGCCGGGAAAACTCCGCGTCAGCCAACTGATCATCACCGACCACGGCAACGGGGTCACGAGCTCCCAACAAGGCTCGTCCGCCGAAACGACGGTGCTGCCGGGCGAAGTTTCGCGCGTGACCCTGGGCGGCGGTTACCGGGTCACTGGGAGCCTGCGGTTGCCGACGGGATTCACCTTGCCGCAGGGATCACATTGGATCGCACACGTTCAGACCCCCATGCCGCAGTTACCCCCAGAGCTACGCAACGACCAAGCTGCCATGCAGCAATGGCTTAGGGCTCCAGAAATTCAGGCGCTCATGAAACAGGCCAAGCATCGACCCGTGACAATCCTTCCGGACGGCGCATTTACGGTGGAAGCTGTCCAGGCTGGAGACTATCGGCTGCAAGCGATGCTTCGGACTCCTTCTGCAATGGTGATGCTGTCATTCAACGAGGAATCCGCCCGATTCTCGGTGCCGGCCGAGCCGGCCTTCGGCGAAATCAACCTCGGCGAGATTCCCGCGCAGATCCCTTCGCCTGCGCCCTGACCTATGCGACTGCGAAATCAACGCGCCCGTCACCTTGCCGGGCGTGTTCGCTTGAGCCGGTCCTACGACAGGATTCGCCGGCCTTCGTCGAGGAATATGCCCTTGAACATCATGTCGAGGGCCTGCGGGTTGCTGGCCTTCGACAGGGCCTCGGCTTCCGTCACTTTCCGTGCCTTCACCAAGTCGTAGAGCGCCTGGTTGAAGGATTGCATGCCGTCGTCGCGGCCGGTCTCGATCGCGGCGCTGAGTTTTTCGAGCCGGTTTTCCTCCAGCATCTTCCGGACGGTCGGCGTGTTGATCAGGATTTCCAGCGACGGCGTCACCCCGCCCGCGGCGGCGGCAACCATGCGCTGGCAGATGACGGCCTTGAGCGTGCCGGCAAGCTGCCGCCGGACCTGTTCCCGTTCCTCCGGCTTGAAGAAGTCCAGGATGCGCCCGATGGACTGCGAGGCGTTCTGCGTGTGCAGCGTGGAGAGCACCAAGTGGCCCGTGTCGGCCGCCTGCATGGCGGCGGTGAAGGAGGTCGAGTCGCGCATTTCGCCGACCATGATGATGTCGGGGTCCTGCCGGAGCACGTGCTTGAGGCCGTGCTGGAAGCTCTGGGTGTCCAGGCCGATTTCGCGCTGCTCGATGACCGATTGGTTGTCCTCGAAGACGAATTCGATCGGGTCTTCCAGGGTGATGATGTGCTTCTTTGAGTGGGCGTTGATGTGCTCCAGCATCGCCGCGAGCGTGGTGGATTTGCCGGAACCGGTGGTGCCGGCCACCAGCACGATGCCGCGGTGGGACGAGGCGATGTCCTTGAGCACCGGCATCAGGCCGAGTTCCTCGAAGCTCGGCACCTGCGTCTTCACGTAACGCATCGCGAGGGCGAAGGCGCCCTTCTGCTGGAAGACATTCGTGCGGAAGCGGCCGACGCCGGGTTCGTAGTAGCTGAAGTCCACCTCCCGGTCGTCATCCAGCCGCTTGCGGGCGTGCGGCGGCACCATTTCGGTGAGGATGGCGTTCATCCACTCGTTGGTCGGCGTCGGAGCCTCGATGCTGATGAGCTGACGATGAATGCGGAAGACGACGGGGTAGCCGACCTTAATGTGGACGTCGGAAGCGCCGCCATCGACGGCGGCCTTCAGGATACCACGCAGCAATTCCATTCCGGGAAGATCCATAGCGAAGATTGTGTGGCTGAAGGCTAGCAGGTGCGTTGCCGGGTGGAACGGATTTTTGCCCGACGCCGCGGTTAACCGCGATTTCCGCGAAGGCTTTTGCCGGCGGCCGCGAGCCGGCCTAGCGTTACCGGCGTGAAACTCGAAATCTTCACCCTGTGCGACTCGGCCGTGGATTACAGCGGCAAGCTCTGCATCCTGGGCGCCTTTGACCACGTGCGGGTGAAGGAAGCGCCCCACGTCTTGCCACTGTGTTCCGTGGTCGCGCGCATGCGTTTCCATCGCATCGAGGAGGGCAATCACCTGCTCCGGGTCACCCTCGCGGACGAGGACGGCAAGACCATCGTGCCGAACGTGGAAGCCCAGGTCGGCGTCCGCTTCGGCAACAAGTCGCAGAGCGCCACGTTCAACCTGATCATGCAGATCAACGGGCTCAAGCTGGACACCTTCGGCGAATACACCGTGGATCTCGCGGTGGACGGCGTGCATCAGGGCTCGATCCCGCTCTACTTCGAGCAGTTGCCGGCCAACGCCTGACCCGACCTCAAAGCTCTCCCGCATCAGCCGCACTCCATGAAACTCATCAAACGGGTCGGATTCGGAAGCCTGATCGCCGCCTTGTCCTTCATGGCGGGGGCGGTGTGGGGGCACAGCCAGGGTAAATTTCAGGCCGCCTTGGAGGAAAACAAGGTCGCCGCAGTCTGCCTGGAGTCTTCAGAACTGAGCCGTAGTCCCGAGTTCACCGCCTACCTCAAGGGGCGGATCTACTACAACCTGGCGTCGAAATTCCCGAACGACGAAGGCTACCTGTTACGGCGCGACTGGGACTTCGGTCCAGTTGACACGGCGGCACTCAAGGGGCGGATTTACGCGAAAGACCCGAATTACGAGGCGGAATCCTTTGATGCCGCCACCCGTCACCTTTCTGCCGCCCAAACTCGTCGCTGATTAGGCTGGTTGGCACGGCCTCCCGCCGGGACGCTCAACCGACGAACCGCTTGCCGATCACGATGGCGTTGTGGCCGCCGAAGCCGAACGAGTTGTTAGTGAACACGTCGATCTTCCGCTCCTGCGGCGTGTGCGGCACCAAGTTCAGGTCGGCCGCCGGATCCGGATTGTCCAAGTTGATGGTCGGCGGGGCGACCTGCGCCTCGACCGCCTTGCAGCAGATAGCCATCTCGATGGCCCCGGCCGCGCCCAACATGTGCCCGGTCATGCTCTTGGTCGCGCTGGCGGCCAGCTTGTAGGCGTGGTCACCGAAGACGTGCTTGATCATGTTGATCTCGCATAGGTCACCCACCGGCGTGCTGGTGGCGTGACAGTTGATGTAATCCACCGCCTCGGGCGCCAGTTGCGCATGGCGCAAGGCCATCCGCATCGCCCGGGCCGCGCCTTCGCCTTCCGGGTCGGGGGCGGTCATGTGGTTGGCGTCGGCCGTGTTACCGTAGCCGACGACCTCGCAGTAGATGCGCGCGCCCCGCTTCTTGGCGTGCTCCAATTCCTCCAGCACCACCACCGCGGCGCCTTCGCCCATCACGAACCCATCACGGTCGCGGTCAAACGGCCGGGAAGCCTTCTTCGGCTCGCCGTTCCGGGTGCTCATCGCCCGCATCGCGGCAAAACCCGCCAGACCCAGCGGCACCACCGTCGCCTCGGTGCCGCCGGCGAACATCACCGCCGCGTCGCCCCGCTTGATCGTGGCCCACGCCTCGCCCAAGGCGTGCGTGGCCGTGGCGCAGGCGGTGCAGGTCGCGAAATTCGGGCCGCGCAGGCGGTAATAGAGGCTGAACAGGCCGGAAGCCATGTTCAGGATCAGCATCGGGATCATGAACGGGCTCACGCGGCCCGGACCCTTGTTCAGCAGGATCTTGTGCTGCTCCTCGGTCGTGTAGAGGCCGCCGATGCCGGAACCCAGATAGACGCCGATCTCGTCGCGGTTCTCCTTTTCCAGGTCCAGGCCGGAATCCTTCAAAGCGCCCCAGCCGGCATAGACGCCGAAGTGGGTGAAGCGGTCCGTGCGGCGCAACTCCTTGGGGTTCGGGAACGCCGGGGCCGGGTCGAAGTTCTTCACCTCGGCCGCGATCTGGCAGTCGTAGTTGGTGACATCAAACGCGGTGACGCGATCAACGCCGCATTGCCCCGCCAGAATGTTGTTCCACAGCGTGTTGGCATCCAACCCAAGGCTGCTCGCGCACCCGATGCCCGTGACGACGACCCGACGTTCAGACCATGAACTCATAGTTTGGAGCCGGATTACTCGTGAAACCGACCCCGCTCGGCAAAGAAAAAATGCTCCGGCGCCGGTCCCGCGGGGCGATGAAACGGACCGGAAAAGCGCCGGCCTACATTCCGGCGCGGACGAAACCGCGCCGGACCGCCGGGTCCCGCCCCATCGTCCGCCACCCGAAACCGTCGCGCAGGTTGGCGGCCATCAGCGCGGTGATGCCCACGTCGATGCCGATGACGTCCGGGTTCACCCAACCGGTGTGCGGATTCCACGCGTCCACGAAGCCGTAGCGTTTCCAGATCCGCGCGCCGTGGACCTCGCGCTGATGCCGGAGTGTGCGCAGGCACGCCGCCGGCAGGAACGGCAACGAACCCGCCGCCGCGCACGGCACGACGGTGCCATCCAGCGGACCGCTGTCCGGCGGCCCGCCCCAGCCGACGTAACCCTGCGCCGAGTCGCTGGAGGTCACGCCCCACAGGTCTTCGGACCACCGCGGAAAGCGATCCCGTTGCGCAAGACTCCACTGCACATGCGCACGGGTTGCGGAGACGGAATTGGCAAACCAGTCCGTGCCCGCGTCCGGCCGGTCCCGGAAGTCGAACCACGCATGGGAAAACTGGTGCACGAACAGCGGCGCCGGCGACCATACGAAGCGTTCCCCGGCAAACTCCCGCACCGGCCGGCGCCACGCCCGCCACGTATCCGGCGCGAGCGGATGCGTGGGCGAGCCCAGGCCGAGCAGGTTGATGAGCATCAGCTCGCAGTAATGGTCCCAGTGCGCTTCCAGGAAGCCGCTCTCGGGTTTCCACCCCATGGACAACGTCTGCTTCCCGTTCAGGAACCAAGGCCATTCGGCCCGCTCAAACAGCCCCGTCGCGAGCCGCCGGATTTCGGCGTCGTCCGCGAAATAGGCCCGGGCGTGCAGCGCTCCGCAGAACAGCAACGCGCTGTCCACCGACGACAGCTCGCATTTCCAGATGCGTTCGCCGGTGCCGAAATGGAAGAAGTGGTAGAAGAAGCCGTGCTCGTGAACCTGCCGGTCATGCAGCCAACGCAGCGTGCGGACGACCTGCGCCTTCAGTTCGGCGCGCGGGGCGTAACCGCGTTCATGGGCCAGGCACAGCACGGACAGCCCGAAACCGGTCGCCGCGATGCTGCCGATCGTCCGGTCATCCGGTTCGCCGTCGGCCCGTTTGCGATCCATCACCAGCCCGGTCTCCGGATGCGCCGCCTCGCGGAAGAAGGTCGTCGCGGTGCGTTCCAGCTCCTCCAGCAGCGCCAAGTCGCCGCGGGACAACTCGGCGTCCGGCGCCGCGGCCCGATCCCGGCCGCCGGGCGAGGTGCACCCCGTGGCCCCCAACCATGCACCGGCACCCCAGGCCAATCCGCGCTGGAGGACCGCACGACGGGAAAGCAGCGGAATGACGGGGCGCTTCATGTCCCGGTGGTTGAACGTGCCGGCCGACGAAACGTCAAGCCGGCAAGCTCGGCGGAGGCCACCCAAGCCCGCAGTTGTTTGCCCCGCGCCGCCGCGCTTACCGTTCGCCCGTGCAACGGCTCGGCCAAAATCGTGACGGCTACTACGGCGAACGCCTCGACTTGGATGGCCTGATGGCCGACTGCCGGGCCGCGGCCGGGCGCCATGGCTGGAACAGCGAAGCGTTGCCGCCGGCCGGCCTGGACCGCTGCGCCTTCGTTCGCCGGACGGGCCGCGCCGAGGCCCCGCGCATCTACGTTTCCGCCGGCATCCATGGCGACGAACCCGCCGGTCCCTTGGCCTTGGCCCGCCTGCTGGCCGACGACACCTGGCCCGACGCCGACCTCTGGGTGATCCCCGTCCTGAATCCGGCCGGCCTCCGGGCCAACCAACGCACCAACGCCGCCGGCGTGGACCTCAATCGCGATTACCGGAACCCGACGTCACCGGAAACTCGGGGCCACCTCGCATGGCTGGAACGCCAGCCACGGTTCGACCTCACGTTGCTCCTGCACGAGGATTGGGAGTCCCACGGATTCTACTGCTACGAATTGAACCCCGCCGGACGGCCGTCGCTCGCGACCGCCCTGGTCGCGGCGGTCCGCGAAGTCTGCCCGATTGTCGATTCCCCGCTGATCGACGGCCGCCCCGTCAGCGAACCGGGCATCATCCGCCCGGTGGTCCCGCCGGAGGAACGTCCGGACTGGCCCGAGGCGCTCTGGCTGCGCGTGCACCGGACCGACGTCAGCTACACGTTGGAAGCCCCCAGCGACTGGCCGCTGGAAGTCCGGGTGCGGGCCCTGGTC
>JBIIUN010000361.1:0-5333 GCA_044339945.1 Kapaibacterium sp. (SeqCode) | reverse complement strand
CACGGAAGGCACGAACGGATTCGGCCCCTGGAGAACTCCACTTCCGGCCTCGGTCCACGAGGCACCGCCGTCGCGGCTGCGGTAAAGCCGGCTGTCCACCACGGCAAAGGCCGTGCCGTCAGGCGCGCCCACGACATCGGTGCCGCTCCAGGACCGCCCCCCGACCAACGGGCTGTCCACCACGCCGGGGATGCCGTTCACCGCCTGGGTCCACGTGGCCCCGCCGTCGGTGGAGCGGAACACCCCGCGGACCGCCGTGGCGGTGAGCAACGCTTCGCCCGCGCTGGCCACGGCGTAGTAGGTCTTCGCGAAGTTCAAGAACGGCGCCGTGGGCAGGCCTTCGCCGGCGGCGGTCCAGGTCAGGCCGTTGTCGCTGCTCTTCCAGACGCCTTCCGACAGCGCGTCGCTGAAATAGAGGGCGCCCTGATGCGCCACGAGGTCGCTGACACTGATGCCGCCGGGGTTGCGCGCCGACGAACCAAACGGCAGCGGCACCTCGGTCCAGGTGGCGCCCTGGTTGTCCGAGTAAAACAGCGGCGAACCGATCCGGTTTTGCCACGAGCCATTCGGCCCGCCCCGCAGCACGCGGCCGTTGGCGCCCACCACGAAGGCGTTGGGCAGCAGGATTCCGCCGAAGCTGTCCACGAGCCCGTTGGTGGCGCCGGTCCAGGTCAGGCCGTTGTCGGTGGAGCGGAAGACGTGTCCCTGGGTAAAGCCGGCGTAGAGCGTGTTGCCCGCGCCGCCGCCGATGGCGGAACCGGCCACGTCATTGAGGTTGACGACGCGCTGCCAGCCTTGGGCAGCGGCCGTGAGAGACAGCAGGGCGGCGGCCGCGACGGTCAGGTTCCGGCGGCAAGTGCCCGTGACAGGATGGCGAGTGGTCATGATTTGGCTGGGCCCAGCGACGACCTGCCGGCGTCAACCAACGGCGGCAGGATTCGGTCGGGCATCAAAGCGTTGCCTACCCAATTAGCCGTCCGCTTCAAAGCCCGGAATACGTAGAACTACGTAAGCGCCGGGGCCACCCCGGCCAGTCGTTGGCGACGCTTGTTCCGTCGGTCGCCGCCAAATCCCTTGCGCCGCGGCGTCCGCCCGCTAAACAGCGCGCCCCATCTTCATGCAAGAGCACTTCGTTGCCCGCATCGCCGCCGAGCTCAACGTCCCGGCCACCAAAGTCGCCGCCACCGCCAAGCTGCTCGCCGAGGGCGGCACCGTGCCGTTCATCGCGCGTTACCGGAAGGAAGTTACCGGCAGCCTCGACGAGGTCGCGATCACCGCCGTGCGCGACCGCATGACGCAGCTCGTCGAGCTCGAACAGCGCCGCGAGGCCATCGTGAAGTCGCTCGTCGAACGCAACCTGCTCACCGATTCGCTCAAGGCCTCCATCGCCGGCGCCGACACACTGAGCGCGCTCGAGGATCTCTACGCGCCGTTCCGGCCGAAGCGCCGCACGCGGGCCACCATCGCCAAGGAAGCCGGCCTCGAACCGCTCGCCGACCAAATCTTCGACCAACAGGCCACCGTGGACCCGCAGGCCGCGGCCGCGCCGTTCGTGAATGCCGAGAAGCAGGTGGCCGACGTCGCCGCCGCGCTGGCCGGGGCGCGGGACATCCTCGCGGAGCGCTTCAGCGACGACGCCACGGCGCGGGCCAAGCTGCGCGAGCTGTATTGGAGCAACGCCACCGTGCGTTCGAAGGTGCTCACCGGGAAGGAAACCGAGGCCGCCAAGTTCAAGGACTACTTCGATTGGACCGAACCCGTTTCGAAGATCCCCAGCCATCGCCTGCTCGCGATCCGGCGCGGCGAGGAAGAGGGCTTCCTGCTCATGCGCATCACGCCGCCCGAGGAGGACGGCATCGCGATCCTGGAAAACCTCTTCGTGAAGGCCCGGGGCACGCCCGGCGCGGAGCAGGTCCGGCTCGCCGCGATGGACTGCTACAAGCGCCTTGTCGGCTTCGCCATCGAAGCCGAGGTGCGCATCGAGGCCAAGAAGCGAGCCGACATCGAGGCCATCCGCGTCTTCGCCGAGAACCTCCGCGAATTGCTGCTCGCGCCCGCGCTCGGCCAAAAAAACGTGCTCGCGATCGACCCCGGCTTCCGCACCGGCTGCAAGACCGTGGTGCTCGACCGCCAGGGCAAGCTGCTCCACCACGACGTCGTCTATGCGACGGCCGGCGGGGCGATGCAGTTGCGCGAGGCGGCGGAGATCATCCGCGGGCTCGTGGCGAAGTTCTCCGTGGAAGCGATCGCCATCGGCAACGGCACGGCGAGCCGCGAGACCGAACAGTTCGTCAAGGCGCTGAAGCTGCCGGCGAGCATCGTGATCGTGTTGGTCAACGAAAGCGGCGCGTCCATCTACTCGGCGAGCGAGGTGGCGCGCGAGGAGTTCCCGAACGAAGACCTCACGGTCCGCGGCGCGGTCAGCATTGGTCGCCGGCTCATGGACCCGCTGGCGGAACTGGTGAAGCTCGACCCGAAGTCCATCGGCGTCGGCCAGTATCAGCACGACGTGGATCAGGGCGCCCTCAAGCGCGGCCTCGACGACACCGTGATCTCCTGCGTGAACCGCGTGGGCGTGGAGCTGAACACCGCCAGCAAGCAGTTGCTCAGCTACGTGTCCGGCCTCGGCCCGGCGCTCGCTGCCAACATCGTCACGCACCGCAACGAGAACGGCCCGTTCCGCTCGCGCCGCGAACTGCTCAAGGTCGCGCGCCTCGGTCCGAAGGCCTTCGAGCAGTGCGCCGGCTTCCTCCGCATCCGCGACGCCGAGAACCCCCTCGACGCCAGCGGCGTCCATCCCGAGCGCTACGAACTCGTGGACCGCATGGCCCATGATCTCGGCTGCGACCTCGGCGGACTCGTCCGCGACGGCGGCCTGCGCGCGCGCATCCAGCCCGAGAAATACGTCACCGAAACGGTCGGCCTGCCCACGCTGAAGGACATTCTCGACGAACTCGCCAAGCCCGGCCGCGACCCGCGCCAGAAGTTCGAGGTGTTCGCCTTCCAGGAAGGCGTCGAGAAGATGGAGGACCTCAAGGCCGGCATGAAGCTACCCGGCATCGTCACCAACGTGACGGCCTTCGGCGCCTTCGTGGACATCGGCGTGCACCAAGACGGCCTTGTCCACGTGAGCCAGCTCGCGGACCGTTTCGTGAAGGACCCCGCGGAAGTCGTGAAAGTCGGCCAGCGAGTTTACGCGACCGTCACCGAGGTGGACCTCGCCCGGAAACGCATCGCCCTCTCGCTCCGCGCCGCCCCGCAGATCGGCGCAGCGAAGGAGCAGCGCACCTCACCTGGCGGCCCGCGTCCGCAAGGCGCTGGTCCGCGCCCCGGCCAAGGCCCGAAGCCGTCGTTCAACCCCGCGGCCGGCGGCTGGAACGCGCTGTCCGAGGCCTTCGACAAGGCCAGCGGGAAGAAGTAGGCGGCCAGTGGCGGGTTACGGTTACTTGAACTGCGCCGCCACGAAGCGTTCGGCTTCGGCCAACACCCGCTTCAAGTCGGTTTCCACGGGGAAGGTCCGGGCAAACGCCACCCCCTTCCGGCTGCCCGTGATCCGGATTTCTCCGGCGGACCGGTCGAAGACAACCAACGCCCGGTCCTTGGCCTGGACGGCTGGGCTTTGCCCCCATGCCTCCACGTCGGCCTGTGTCCGGAATTCACTGATCGCCTGTTTCGGCCAGGCCTCCCGCAACGCTGTCAGTTCAGGATTGGGACCGCCGCGGGTCGCGCCCACCGAGTCGAGTATCGCGACTTGGATCAAGGGGGCTGGAGCCGGAAACAGCAGCAGCGCCGCGCAGACAATGGCCGCCGCACCGGCGGCCACGGAAAGCCACCGCCGCCAGGCAGTCCAGGCCGACGCCGCCTCGGCGGGCGCGGACGCGGCTGCCCCGTAGGTTTGCCGGACTTTGGTCCGCAGCCGCTCGCGGGCGTAGCCCGGCAGCTCGCCGGTCCGGCTTTCGGTGGCGTTGAGGAGTGAAGCCGCCTCGACCAACGCTTTGGCCTCTGCCAGCCGTTGCGCAAATTCCCGGCGGCCGGCCGGTTCTCCCGTCTGCAATGCCTCCACCTCCGCCTGCTCGGCGGGCGTCAACTGGCGGGCGGCGGCCTTCATGGCCAGCTCGGCGATCCGTGGTTCATCCGGATGATTCATCGCAAATACGCCTCCAGTTCTTTCAGCAATTCCGGTTGCCGGCCCGCCGCTTGCCGCAGCGCGTCGAGGCCACGTTTCAAATACACCCCCACGCTGCCGACCGCGAGGCCGTGTTTGGCGGCGAGTTCCTCGTAGCTCAGCCGGTGCAGGAAGAAGTCGCTGATCAACGCCCGGTGTTCCGGCTTCAGTGCCTGCTGTAGGTCGCCCAACAGCGTCGCCAGTTCCGTCGCCTTCAGGTGGTCCAGCGGCGAGGTAGCCGGGTCTACGGGCTCCACCGGCGCGGCGTCCTGTTCACGTAGAGCCTCCAGGCTCGCGGTCTGCCCGCTGCCGCGCTTCTGGGCATAGTGCTCGCGCAGCCGGCTCACCGCCCGGTGATGCGCGATGCTGGCGACCAGCGGCTTGAGTTCCTCCGCCGACTTCGCGTTTCGGGCCGCTTCGACCAGTTCCTCCAGCGCCTCGATGGCCACGTCCTCCACGTCGCCGGGCAGATACGGCTGGAGCTTCGCCTGCGCGGCGGCGAACGCGACCGGCCAAAGCCACGCGAAGGCTTCCTCCCAGGCCTCGGGATCACCCCGCAACAATGCGCTCAGTTCCGGTTCCGCCACGCCGCGGGAGCTTGGCGGGAACCAAGGTGCCGGCGCAATTCCCCAACTCGTGAACCCCGTGGGAGCCGACGGACCAGGAGCACAATCCGCGGCGGTTTCCCCTGCCCATGAACCTGTGGTCGTCCGACCACCCCTCACCCCGTCCCTCTCCCCTCCTCCGAGGAGGGGAGAGGGTGCCCGAAGGGCGGGTGAGGGGTGCGTCCCTGACCGGTTCAAGGGAACAAATCGCGCCCTCGTCGTGGAGTGCGAGCGGTGGAAGGGAACGCCGCCGGCTCTGGTTCGGGGGCGCGTCCGGCAGGCGAAAGCGGTGGCAAGCCACCGCACTCCAAGACGCTGGCGCGTTATCCGCCACCCAATGAAACGTGGCTCCTTGCCGGCTTCAGCGAGCAATCCTGTGACCGTTGCCGGGCCTGTCTCGGCACTCCGACCGGCAAGCAGCCTGGAGGGCTGCCAGCCATTAGCCGGGGGTTGAGCGAGGCAACGAGCGATACCCCCGGTTAGAAAGCAAAACGATCACGCACCCTGACGGGGTGCCAGCAGCCGGCAACGTCATCGCGCGGTTCCTGGGTTTCCCGCGCCTC
>JBIIUN010000360.1:0-5350 GCA_044339945.1 Kapaibacterium sp. (SeqCode) | reverse complement strand
GGGGCTGAAGAAAAAGTATGACCGAGTCGGCAAGCCGCTCGACCTCAAGTTCACCGCGGTGGACGGCCGCAAGGTGGATCTCGCCGAGCTCAAGGGTAAGGTCGTGCTGATCGACTTCTGGGCGACTTGGTGCGGACCGTGCGTGGCCGAGGTGCCCAACGTGGTCGCCGCCTACGAGAAGCTGAACCCCAAGGGTTTTGAGATCATCGGCATCAGCTTCGACGAGGATGAGGACGCGCTGAAGGGCTTCACCAAGAAGAAGAAGATGCCGTGGGTGCAGTTCTTCGACGGCCAGGGCTGGAAGAACAAGTTCGGCCGTGAGTTCGGCATCAACAGCGTGCCGACCATGTGGCTGCTGGACAAGCAGGGCAACCTGCGGGACCTCGAAGCCCGGGCCAACCTCACCGACAAGGTGGAGAAGTTGCTCGCGGAGAAATGAGCCGTTGCGGCCGCCGGGGATTCCATGCGCACCTCGCTGACCGACGGCCCAATTCTGCTGCGCCGCTGGCGGCGGGAAGACGCGCCAGCCGTGCTGGAGCTCGCGCGGGAATCGGCCGATGACATTGGCCGATGGATGATGTGGACCGACTCCGTGACTGACCTGACGGGCGCGGAGCAGTTCATCGCGGAACGGCTCTCCCAATGGGACAACGATGAAGGCTACTGCTTCGTCGCGGTCTCACCTACGAGCGGCCGCGTGTTGGGCGGTGGTGCCGTGGGGCACTTCAACCGGCAGCATCGCTTTGGAAATTTGGGCTATTTCGTCCGCACCTCCGAGCGCGGCCGCGGTCTGGCGGGGGACCTGAGCCGTTTGCTGGTCCAGTTTGCCTTTGCGGACTTGCGCCTGCAACGGCTCGAAATCCTGGTGGAACCGGCAAACGCCGCGAGCCTGCGGGTCGCCGAAAAGCTGGGCGCAGTGCGGGAAGGCGTCCTGCGCCATCGCCTGCTCATCCACGGCACGCCGCGGGACGCGGTGATGTTTTCGTTGCTGCCCGACTCCGCCAACTCGGCTTGGCCTTGAGCTGCGTTTCGCTGAGATTTCTGCAGAGCGTGGTGGCGGAGCAGTTGCGTTTCGGTCGGGGCGATGGAGATGGCCGGATCCGATCTACGGAAACATTGAGGGGTGTCCCATACTGGGATTTGGCGCCCGGCTCATCGCGCTTCCGTGGTCGGGAAAACCCGCTTCAGCGCCGCCGCATACTCTTCGGTGTAGCGCACTGTTTCGCCGGTCTGCACATCAATTTCTTCGGTCGAATGCAGGTCGGTGAACACAAAACGTAGCATCCTGACTTTCCTCAGGGGCTGGGCGGGGTTGGGGCTATCCATTTCGTGGACCAGTGAAATCTTTTCCCCAGCGTGCCAATCACCTTGGTAAACACGGACAACGCTTCCGGAAGAATGATACCGGGAACGATATGGGCCAACGCTCTCCATGCGGTCATCCTCAATGCGGACGAGGAGGATGTGTCGGTGCTGACCCCAAATGCGCCTGAAATCCTCGGCATCTTCGGCGCCCCACGGATGAAATATCCGCGCGTCGACGCTCGCCGTGTGGCAGCCGCTGAGCAGCATATGCCAGACGATCACCGCAACGGTCCGAAGCAGATTCATGCGGCCCGCTACAGCGGCCAGTTCGCAGCTGCAATCTTGAAAATCTGATTCTCCTTCGCGTAGCCAATACACTTGGTTCTGGACTGCGCCGGCACGACGGCGCTTTGGCTTCGCCGCGGCTTTGTCCAAAGCACCGGTCACGCGGTTGCAGCGAAGGAAAAGCGAGGACATGGCCCAGCGGTCCAAAGGTTGGCGGCAAGCCTACTCCCGCAGCCGTTCCGCCAACCCGGAGCGGCGCACGCTGCCGGAGCCGACTGCTTCGCGCACGGCGAAGGCGGAGGCGAGCAGTGTGACTTGGAGCCGGGCGCGTGTGAGCCCGGTGTAGAGCAGTTCGCGGGTGCAGACCGGCGCCGGATTCGGTGGCAGCAACACCAGCACTTCGTCGAACTCCGAGCCCTGGCTTTTGTGGACGGTCAACGCAAAGGCCGTTTCGTGCGCGGGCAGGCGGTCGGGGACGAGACTGCGCAGTCCGTCGGGACCGGCAAACCAGACCTGGAGCCGGCCCGCGTCGTCAGGCCAAGCGATCCCGAGGTCACCGTTGAACAATCCGAGGTGCGGCGCGTTGGCGGCGATCAGGATCGGGCGGCCCGGATACCACACTTGCCCGCGCCGACGATGGCCGGCGGCTTCCGCGAACGACTCCATGGCCGCGTTCACGCCGTCGCGACCGAACGCACCCCGCTTGAGCGCGCAGAGGATTTGGAAATGTCCCAACGCCGCCAGCGCCTCGGCGGGCGTCTTCGCGTGCCAGCGCGGTTGAAGGTGTCGGGCGAAAGCTGCCCGAAGCTCGGCGGCGAGTGCGTCGGTGTCGCCCGGGTCGCGCCAGCGGACAGTGTCTTCAGTCCCCAACTGGCCGAGCGCCGCGAGGGTGGCGGCAACGTTGCCGGCGCGGATGCGGGCCGTGAGCCGCGGGATCGCGTGGCCGCGGCCGAAGCGGTGATTGCGCAGCAGTTCCACGGCGACGCCGGTCCCCGGTTCCAAGGGCGGAACCGGAACTCCGACGGCGCGAAGGCGGTCGGCGAAGGCGGCGGGAAAGCGGTTGAGGCCGACGGCTTCGCACAGGTCGCCCAGCACGTAGCCGGCCTCGACGGAAGCCAGTTGATCCTTGTCGCCGAGCAGGACGAGGCGGGCCTCCGGCCGGAGCGCCGTGACCAAGCGGCTCATGAGGGTGAGGTCCACCATGCTCGCCTCGTCCACCAGCACGAGGTCCGCGGCGAGCGGATTGTCGGGGCCGTGCCGGAACCGTCGCCCGTCGGCCGACGCGCCGAGCAACCGGTGCAAGGTCATCGCCTCCGGCGCCGGTGCGGTCCCGATGGCCAGGTCCGTCCACGTCTTCGCGATGGATTCACCGAGGCGGGCCGCGGCCTTTCCGGTCGGGGCGGCGAGGGCGACCTTCACGCCGGGTTGGAAACGGTTCACCGCGGCCAACAGCACGGCGGCGGTCCGCGTCTTCCCGGTGCCGGGTCCGCCCGAAATCACGAGCAACGGTCGCACAAGCCCGGCAAGCACCGCCACGGCCTGCCAATCCACTTCGTCACCGGCCAGCAGCCCGCAGCCCCGGAGGAAGGGCACCGCCGCCGCGAAGTCCGCCGGCAGGTCCGCGGCGGCCAGGCGCGTTCTCAGGGCGTGGGCCACCGCACCTTCGTGCAGGAACAGGCGGCGCAGGTAAATGCGGTCGCCGGCGCAGATCAGCGGCAACGCTTCGCCTGGCCTGCCCGCGACCCCGGAGGCAAGTAGGTCGGCGGTTGCGTTGGTCGTCAGGCAGGCGTGGCCGGCGGCTTCGGCCTGCACCAAGGCGGTGACCGTGGCGTGAACGAGTGCCGCATGCTGACTGGCCAAGCCGGCGAGAAACCGGGCCAGGCTGCTGGCGAGCGGTGATTCCGGATTGGGCGTCGTTGGGTTCACGCGGCACCTCCCGATTCCAAGGCGTGTTCCAGTTCGTCGAGCAAGGCGTCGCTCGGACGGTGGAAGAACCAGCCTTGCCCGGGTTGCGCCGGGTCGATGCCGCGGAGGAAGGCGTAAAACACGCCGCCCCACGCCGTAGCAAAGTCGGCCTCGGGCCGGCGTAGGCGCAAGTAGCGGCGCAGCGCCACCGCATAGAGATGGTATTGCAGCACGTAGAAGCCGCCACGCATCGCCCGGTTCACAGTCGCCGCCGTGTAGGCCGCAGCCGCTGGGCCAAGCCAGTTGGTTTTCCAATCGAGCAGGTAGTAGCGGCCGGCGTGTTCGACGATCGCATCCACGTAGCCGTGCAGGAAACCGTCGCCGGCCTCGAAGCCGAGGTCGGCGACGCGCATCGGCCAATCGGCAACCGGAACGTCGACGGCGTGACGGGCAAAAGCCTGTTGGAGGGCCGGCACTTTGAAGTCGCGCAGCGGCAGGAAAAACTCCAACTCGTTGATGCGTCGGCCCGGCGGGACATCACAAAGACGGAACGTGTTGCCGTCCGCGTTGAGCGGCGCGGTCATGACCCGCTCCAGCAGCCGGAGCGTCGTGTCGCGCCACAGTTCGACGGGCAGTTGATGGCGGCGCAAACTGGTCTCGACCAGTGGGGTCCACGTCTCGCGCGATCCCGTGAAATCCATCAGCTCGAAGACCTCGTGCACGCAGGTTCCCAGCGTCGTGCCGCGCGGCAGGCGGGCGAATTCGTCGAGTTCCTCGGCTTCGGCCGGTTCGGCGGCGAGTTCGACGGCGTCGTGATCCGGCGCTTCCTCGGCCGCCCCGGCGATCAGGCCGGAGTAACTTTGGATCGACCAGCGGTCGAAGCCGCTCCGGTGAAACACGCGTGGACCGGCGAGCGCAACGGGCGTTTCCGTCCAACCACCGCCGTGGGCCGCAAGGCTCGGCAAGGTGTCGGCCAGCGCGATCGTGCCGGCAGATTGGTCGGCGATGGCCTGGAGTTCCGCGCGCATCGCGGGCAGCGGCAGTTCCTGGAGGCGCGCGCTCAGGGCTGCGAGGTCGGGGACCTCGCCGGCTGGTGAACGCGCGTGCAGCAGCCAGCCGAGCGCGGAGGATTCGAGGCCGCTGATTGGGCCAGTGAGTAGGTAGCAGCGGTTGCGGGCCCGGGTGAGCGCGACGTAGAGGAGTCGCAGGTGTTCCTGCAACATGTCGGCGGCATACGCTTCGCGGTGCGTGGAGTCGCGATAACCCGCGAGGTCGATCAGCGGTCCGCCCGCGGCGCGACGGATCACCAACGGATCCCGTTCGCGGTTCCTCGACGGTTCCACGCTGCGCCAGAGAAACGCGCAGAACACGATGGGGTATTCCAGTCCCTTGCTCTTGTGGACCGTGACGAGACGGACCGCGCTGGCGTCGCTTTCTAGGCGCATCTCGGTGTCGTCGGCCGCCTTGGCGTCGGCGGACTTCTGGTCGGCGAGCCAGCGGCGGAGCGCGGTGCCGGCATGCCCGGCCTGTTCGGCGGCGTGCAGCAGTTCGCCCAGGTGCAGGAGGTTGGTCAGGCGCCGTTCGCCGTCGGGCCGGGCCATGAGCCGCGCGCGGACGCCCTCGCCTTCCAGCCAGCCGCGGAACGCCGCGGCGAAACCGCGCCGCTGCCAATTCTGGACGTGGCGGGCAAACGCCTCCGCGACGTCGGCCGCAAAGTCGGCGTCGGTGTCCAGCCGGGCGAAATCCGCGAGCGTGAAGCCGCGCGCGGGCGTGGCCAGCAACCGGCGGAGCAGGCTGGGGGAATGGGGTGATTCCACCGCGTCGAGCAGGCTTCCGACGGTGGCGACCTCGTCGG
>JBIIUN010000359.1:0-5352 GCA_044339945.1 Kapaibacterium sp. (SeqCode) | reverse complement strand
CAAGAGGCATTCCAGCTCGCCGGCTTCGCGTCGGACCGACTGCGTCAGCTCGTTCCGGAACAGGAACCGCACCCCGTTCGCCGCGAATTCCCGACCGACTTCACCGCCCCGTTCCTGGTGCCGCGGCACGATCACCGTGAACAGGCTCGGGAATCGGGTCCGTAGCCGCCGCGTCATCTGCGCCAGGATGAGTTCCTCGCCCGCGTGTGTGCTGCCGGCGACGAGGACCAACGCGTCGGGTCCGACCCCGAGCTGGCCCAACAGCGCCCCGACGTCGAGGCGGGAAGGGCCCTTCACCGCCGCCGCGTCGAACTTCAGGCTGCCCACGACCTCGATCACGTCCGGGCGGACGCCCAATTCCTTGAGCCGGGTGGCGTCGGCCTCGTTCTGCACGCCCACGCCCGTGAAGCCGGCGAACAGGCGCCGGAAGAGGAATCCCGCGCGACGGTAGCCACGGAAGGACCGGTCCGAAATGCGGGCGTTGACCAGGAAGTGGGGTATGCCGCGCTTTTGCAGCGTCCAGAGCATGTTCGGCCAGAGTTCCGCCTCCACGAAGATCATCGCCTGCGGATGGATGGAACCCATCGAGCGCTGGACGTGTTTCCGGCGATCAATCGGGTAGTAGATCTTGCTGACGTGCATCGGGAGCTGCTTCTCCAGCTCCGCGCGGCCGGTGGTCGTGGTCGTGGAGACCACCAGCTTGTGGTTGGGCAGGCGCACTTCCAGCCGCCGGACGAGTTCGGTCGCGAGGGCCACT
Source organism: Kapaibacterium sp. (SeqCode) (assembly GCA_044339945.1). Lineage (GTDB taxonomy): Bacteria > Verrucomicrobiota > Verrucomicrobiia > Limisphaerales > UBA9464 > CAIWAH01. The sequence goes on along the minus strand of JBIIUN010000359.1, from coordinate 4,595 downwards.
TCGCCGACACTCACGGCGTGCAGCCAGATGACCTGCCGGTTGGTCAGGGACATCTTCAGCCGGCCATCGTAGTTGCCGAAGCGCTCGCCGAAGCCCGTCTGCCAGTTGCCGCGGCGCCGCATCTTCCAGAAGTAGTAGGGCGCGCTCAGCACGAAGCCGAGGTTGAACAGAATGTTGTAGAGGAAGCGCATGCTTGGGCCGTAACTCGTTCGCGGGCCGAGATTAGCGATTCCCCTGCCTCCGAAAAGACTTCTTCGTCACCCGTTCGGCCGGCTTGCCCGGGCGCGCCGCTTTGCGACGTTCCGGACACGCGCATGAACATCTACGCCCATCCCACCTTCGACATGGCCCAGCGGCAGTTCGACCTCGTCGCCGACGTGCTGGAAATTCCCGAGGGCGACCGGGGCTGGCTGAAATATCCCAAACGCGCCCTGACCGTCGCCTGCCCGGTGCGGCTGGACGACGGCTCAACCCGGGTGTTTGCCGGCTACCGGGTGCAGCATCATTTCGCGCTCGGCCCGACCAAGGGCGGCCTGCGCTATCATCCCGACGTCACGCTGGGCGAAGTCGCCGCGCTGGAGCGCCAGATCACGGCGGAAAACGCCGGCCAACTGCGCTGCCGGGTGCTGGCCGAGGGCGCCAACGGACCGACCACGCCCGAGGCTGATGAAATCCTCAACCGCCGCGGCGACATTTTTGTGGTGCCCGACATCCTCTGCAACGCCGGTGGCGTGGTGGTCAGCTACTTCGAATGGGTCCAGGATCTCCAGTCGTTCTTCTGGTCCGAGGGCGAGGTCATGGACAAGTTGTTCCGCATCCTCGAAGGAGCCTTCCAGAACACGCACCAACTCGCGAAAAAGCGTAATCTGCCGATGCGCACCGCGGCGCTGAGCCTCGGCATCAAGCGCGTCTGGGAAGCCAAGAAGAGCCGAGGGCTGTTCCCCTGAACCCCGGACCTTGCCGCGGACTGGCAAAAGAAAACCACCCGTTGTTCGAAGCTGGGAATTCGCGCGCCCGTCGGCTAGAGCGACACCATGAACTCCACCGCCGGCTCCCCCAGTCCGCTGCCTACTCGTCGCCAGTTCCTGCAGGCCTCCGGCCGTTTCGCCGCCGCGTCGGCGCTGGCCGGCGTCGTGTTGCCGCACGTCCACGCCGCTGAACGCAACACGATCCAACTGGCCCTCATCGGCTGCGGCGGACGCGGTGCCGGCGCCGTGGCCAACGCCATGTCCGCGGGCGGCCTGGTGCTGGGCGACCTTTCCGGCCGGCAGGCCGCGCCGGGCGAACAGCCCCTGGGCCCGGTCAAGCTGGTGGCGATGGCCGACATCCGTCCCGACCGCGTGAATGGCACCCACGCCACGCTCAAGGAAACCCTCGGCGCCGCCGTGGACGTGCCGCCGGAGCGCCGCTTCCTCGGCTTCGACGCCTATCGCAAGGCCATTGACTGCCTCCGTCCCGGCGACGTCGCGCTGCTCACCACCTTCTCCTCCTTCCGCGCCCAGCACTTCGAATACGCCGTCGAGCGGGGCGTGAACGTGTTCATGGAAAAAACCTTCGGCCCCGATCCCGGCAGCATCCAGCGCCTGCTGCGGGCGTCGGAGAAGGCCGAGCAGAAGAACCTCAAGGTCGGCTGCGGCCTCATGTGCCGGCATTCCTCCGCCCGACAGGCCATGATCAACCAGATCCGCGACGGCCGGATCGGCGACATCCTCAACATCCGCGCTTACCGGATGGACCCCGGCTATTTCCTGCCGCCCTTCGCCCGGAACCAGAACGAACTGCTCTGGCAGCTCAGCCCGGGGCATCCGTATCAGTTCATGTGGTCGTCCGGCGGCATCTTCCTGGAGCTGATGATCCACCAGATGGACGAGGTCTTCTGGCTCAAGGACGGCTGGCCCGTGGCCGCGCATGGCGTGGGCGGGCGCTTCGCCGGCAGCACCGACGCCAGCCAGAACCTCGACAGCTACTCGGTGGAATACACCTTCGCCGACGGCAGCAAGGGCATGGTCACCGGACGTTACATTCCGGGATGCCATTCCGACTTCGCCACCTACGTCCACGGCACCAAGGCCGCCGGCAAGTTCTCCGGCGACATCCACGCGTCCGACGGCGTCATCTACAAGGATCAGCACACCGACCGGAACAACGTGGCGTGGCGCCCGGCCAAGGAGACGATCAATCCGTGGCAGGCCGAGTGGGACGTGCTGCTCGACGCCATCCGGAACAACAAGCCGCACAACGAGGTGAAGCGCGCCGCCTACTCCAACCTTGGCGCCATGATGGGCCGTGCCGCCGTCCACATGGGCCGGATCATCACCTGGGATGAAATCTCAAGGTCCCAGTTCCGCTTCTACCCCGACGCCGACCAGCTCACCGAAAACAGCCCCGCGCCGGTCCAGGCCGATGCCCAGGGACGTTACCCGGCGCCGCTCCCGGGCAAGTGGGTCGAGGTGTGACCCTGGCAACCGGGCGAAACGACGTGCCCGCGGGCGGGGCTCTGCTCACCGCCATTGCCCCGTCAGCGTGAAGGCGGCCCAGAAGTAGGGGCTGGAGTATTCCTTCGAGCGCAGCAGCGCAAGCTGGGCCTCGCGCAGCGCCTCGACGCGCGGTTTACCCGCGCGCCAGTGGCGGAGGAACTCGGTGATCAGCCGGCTTGTCGCCTCGTCGCTCACGCGCCAATGGCTGGCCAGCACGCTCTGCGCCCCGGCGATGGTGAAGGCCCGTCGCAGTGACATCACGCCCTCGCCGATCCGCACGTCGCCCGCGCCGGTCTGGCACGCGCTCAGGATCACCAGCTCGGTGCCCTGGAGCTGGAGCAGCGACGCCTCCAAGCCGGTGAGGATGCCGTCCTCGGCCGTCGCGTTGGTGAGGCCGCCGGCGTGGTTCGCCCCGGCCAGCGCGACGCCGCAGCGGATCAGCGGATTCTCCCAGTCCTCGTTCGCGTTGCGCCGTCCGAAACGCGGGCCGAACGACCCGGCCAGCAAATCCGGCAGGCTGTTCGTGGCGCGGAACTCCTGGTCGGTGAGGTAAAAGCCGTGCGTGGCCAGATGCAGGATGCGCGGCGAAACCACCCGCTTGAGCTCCGCCTCGCGCGCTGCGACCCCAAGCCGCAGGACGCAATCCTCGCCCAGCAGTTTGGCGGCCGACCGGGCTTCCCGTTCCGTGGCGGGCAATGGATCGAAATGATGTCCCCGGGCATCGCGGGAAAGGGTGGCCGGCGTCCAGGCCGCGACAAAGGCGGCGGCGGAATCCGGACGGACCGGCTGGCCAGCCAGCTCACCGTTCGTCGCTGCGAGCGACAGATCGAAATCGGGAAAACCCATGACCACCGGGGCGTTGGTCGGGGTGGCCGTCCGGGGTTGAGCCAAGCAGAGCACCTCGATACGTGACTTGTAACTAGCCCTCCAAAAAGTGACGCTCGTCATCGGTTAACGCATGAGCTGGCAATGGCGAAAGGTTATCCGTAATGGGCCGGTGAGAACCACAGTCACGGCCAAGGGTGTTGGCTGGAGCATAGGAGTTCCGGGGCTTCGCTACGGAATTTCGCCAACAGGTCGGCGCTACGTTTCGGTAGGGGTTCCGGGCCTCGGCCTTTACTGGACGAAATATCTCGGAGGCCGTGACGCAACAAAACGCTGGCGGAGCATTGATATGGAACAGACACCGTTTGACCCCAGAAAGATCGGCTTTGCCGACAACTTCGAACCACGCTGCCCTTCTCTCCTCATCCTCGACATTTCCGGCTCGATGGGCGGGCAGCCGATTAACGAACTGCAAACTGGTCTCACTTTGTATCGAGACGAACTTGCCGCCGATACGCTGGCGCGGAAACGTGTAGAGGTTGCCATCGTGACATTCGGCGGATCCGTTGACGTCGTGCAACAATTTGCGACAGCGGATGGCTTTACGCCGCCCGCATTGGAAGCAAAAGGTGACACGCCGATGGGGGAGGCCATCGTGACGGCACTTAAGTTATTGGAAGATTGGAAAGACCAGTATCGCAAGCAGGGACTCCCCAAGGCTTATCGGCCTTGGGTCTTCCTCATCACCGATGGCGGTCCAACCGATGCCAACTCTCAGTTTTGGACGGATGCAAAGGAGCAGATTCGTCAAGGGGAGGAGCAGAACAAATTCATGTTCTTTGCCGTTGGCGTCGAGGGTGCGGACATAGATCGGCTCGCTGAGTTGTCACCGAAACGCCCACCACTCAAACTGAAGGGGCTACAATTCCGTAAGCTTTTTGAGTGGTTGTCCGGTTCGCAGCGAACTGTTTCGGGTCGCAATCCTGGTGAAGCTGTTCCCCTCTCGAATCCAGCGGCACCAGAAGGTTGGGCGCAAGTTTAGAAACCCCATGTGGAGAGTCGTTTCCGCCAGCGTTCTAGGAACGTCACACGAGCAAGCAGGCACACCTTGCCAAGACGCTTGCGATTTCTTGCGCCTCAACACGGGTGATGAGGAACTCCTTTTTGTTGCCATTGCAGATGGAGCCGGAAGCGCGGCGCTTTCTCAAATTGGGTCTCGCGAAGCGGTGCGCCATCTCCTGTCGGTGATTCCCCGCGCCAATCTAGCCTTAAGGGAAGTGACAAAAGACCAAG
>JBIIUN010000358.1:0-5355 GCA_044339945.1 Kapaibacterium sp. (SeqCode) | reverse complement strand
TCGACCAGCAGGATGGTCAGGCCGCGCACGCGGTTCAGCTCGACGATCTTCTCGAAGATCAGCTTCACCAGCAGCGGCGCGATGCCGAGCGAGGGTTCATCCAGCAGCAGGCAGCGGGGCTGGCTCATCAGCGCGCGGCCGATGGCGAGCATCTGCTGTTCGCCGCCGGAGAGCGTGCCGGCGAGCTGGGCTTCCCGTTCCTTGAGCCGCGGGAACATGGTGAAGACGAACTCCTCCTCGCGGGCGATCACCGCTTTGTCGCGCTGGAGGTAGGCGCCCATCTGGAGATTTTCGCGGACGGTCAGGTTGGCGAAGACCATCCGGCCTTCCGGCGAGTGCGCGAGGCCCATCCCGACCAGCTTGTGGGCGGGCAGACCGGTGATGGCTTGGCCCTCGTAGCGGATCTCGCCGGCCTTGGGTTTCACCATGCCGGAAATCGCGCGGAGCGTGGTCGTCTTGCCCGCGCCGTTGCCGCCGATGAGCGTGACGATCTCGCCCTTGTCCACGCGCAGCGAAACGTCGTGCAACGCGGTGATGGCGCCGTAATTGACCGTGAGTTGGGAGACTTCGAGCATGGGTTAACAGCGAAGGCGCGAAGACGCGAACGCGGCGCTGACTTTGAATTTGGAAGGCAGGAAAACAGGAAGAAGACGGGGCTTTTCCTGGTTTCCTGCTTTCCAGATTGCTTCGTTGCCTTCCTCCGGTCTTCGCGCCTTCGCATCTTCGCTGTTCAATTTCACGCGTGTTCCTTCCCTAGGTAGGCCGCGATCACGGCCGGGTTCGCCCGGATCTCGGCCGGCGTGCCTTCGGCGATCTTGCGGCCGTATTCGAGGACGTGGATGCGCTGGCAGATGCCCATGACGACCTTCATGTCGTGCTCCACCAGCAGGATGGCGAGCTGGAACTTCTCCTGGATGAACTGGATCAGCTTCATCAGCTCGACCTTCTCGGCGGGGTTCATGCCGGCGGCGGGTTCGTCGAGCAGCAGCAGCTTGGGCCGGGTGGCGAGGGCGCGGATGATTTCCAGCCGGCGCTGGTCGCCGTAGGGCAGGCTCTTGGCGGGCTCGTCCTGCACGCGTTCGAGGCTGAAGATGCTGAGGAGTTCCCGGGTGCGCTCGCGCAGCTCGACCTCCTCGCGCTGGAACTTGGGTCCGCGGGTGAGCGAATGCACCGCGTCGTGGTCGAGGTGCAGGTGGAAGGCCACGCGCACGTTGTCGAATACGGTCAGGCTGGGGAACAGGCGGATGTTCTGGAACGTGCGGGCAATGCCGCGTTCGGTGATCGCGAACGGTTTCAGCCCGGCGGTCGGCTCGCCCGCGAAACGGATTTCGCCCTCGGTCGGCTGATAGACGCCCGTGACCATGTTAAACACGGTGGTCTTGCCCGCGCCATTCGGCCCGATGAGCCCGACGAGTTCGCGTTCGCCTACGGTGGCGGAGACTTCCGAGACGGCGGTCAACCCGCCGAAGCGAATCGTGACGTTGGAAAGCTGGAGGAGCGGGGGCATGAGCTGTGTCTTCATCGCGGAACCGAAAGCCGATGAAAGATTCCGGTCAGTGAAACTGTGCAACAGGCCAACAAACCAACAGCCCAAAGGAGTGTCGTCAGCGGGATTCGTCCGAGGTCAGGTGCCGCGGATCTCTTCGCGGCACACCAACCCACTACAGAAGCCAGTGCGATCAATGCAACTGTCCCGTATGCCGAATAGAACAGGGTTCGATCAATGGTGACATCAATCGGGGTAAGCATGCCGACAATGACGAACAGAAACCATCCGACTGCGGCAAGATTGCCCGCGAGGCGTAATCGGCAGGATGGCTTCTGCGGCAATTTCATCTGTTCAACACTCGACATAGAAGCTCCCGAATCAGGCGGTTTTCCTCTTCCACACCGGCCAGGTGAACAGGCCCTGCGGCCGGGTGAGCATCAGCACGATGAGCAGCACCGAGTAGAGGATCATCCGGTAGTCGCCGAACTTGCGCAGCGGCTCCTGGATGGCGGTGAGCAGGATGGCCGCGATGATCACGCCTACGTGTTTGCCCATGCCGCCGAGGATCACCATCACGACGATCTCGATGCTCTTGTTGAAGTCGAAGCCGGACGGGTTGAGGTAGCCCTTCAGGTGAGCGTAAAGCCCGCCCGCCACGCCCGCGAAGAACGAGCCGACCGCGAAGGCGGTGATCTTGTAGCGCGTGGTGTTCAGGCCCATGGCCTCGGCGGCCACCTCGTCGTCGGCTACCGCCAGGAAGCCGCGGCCGTAGGTCGAATTGAGCAGGCCCCAGACGACGTAAACCGTGACCGCCGCGCCGCCGAACGTCCAAAACAGGTTCGTGTAGCTGGGCACGCCCACGAGCCCGCGAGCGCCGCCGACCGCTTCCACGTTTTGCAGGATCACGCGGATGATTTCGCCAAAGCCGAGCGTGACGATGGCGAGGTAATCACCCTTGAGCCGCAACGAAGGCGCGCCCACGGCGAGTCCGGCCAGCGCCGCCAGCAGGCCGCCGAGGATCAGGCTCGCGGGGAACACGGCCCATTGCAGCACCGCGGCCGAGGCGCCGAGCTTGGGGCCGAGCACGGTCGTCACCATGGCGGACGTGTAGGCGCCCACCGCCATGAACCCGGCGTGCCCGAGCGAGAACTGCCCGGTGAAGCCGTTGATCAGGTTGAGGCTTGCCGCCAGCACGATGCTGATGCCGACGCCCAGCGCGACGTCGAGGAAGTAGGGGTCCATGCGCCCCGAGAACGCCGACGCGACGGCGGCGACGAGCAGGGCGGCGAGGAGGTAGAGTTGGGATTTTGGGGGCACGGTCAGATGCTGGATGCCGGTTGCTGGATGCTAGATGGAGCCGTCATTTCGGTAAGCGGTGGTTGGCATCCACGCTTTGCAGGAAGAGGTTGAGCTTCTTGCCCAAGATGTTCAGCCGCGCCTGGAGGTCTTTGAACAGAATCTCGTCGGTGAGCGACCCGGTATCGAACAACTCCTCCAAGTGGTCGATGGTCTCGTCGCACGAGGCCAAGGCGTAAACCAAATGCTTCACGAACTCGGCTTTGTAGATTCGGCGCCCGTAGCCCTCGACAATGTTGGCACGAACCGACTTCGCAGAGCGACGGATCTGGCTGCCGGTTTCGAACATTTCGAACTTCGGCAGTTTGGTCAGTGTCAGCTTGTGGATGTCGACCGCCACTGATCGGGCGAGCCTCCATACTTCCAGGTTCCGATAGCTCATGGTCGTGGTTTTGCATGGGGTTCAACTTCAGGTGCGCCATCCAGAATCAGGCATCCAGCATCCAGAATCAGACCTTCTCCACCCGCAGTTTCCCCAGCAAACCTGCCGGGCGGAACAGCAGGATCAGGATCAGGATGGCGAAGGCGATGGCGTCGGAGTAGGTGGACCAGCGGCTGCCTTTCACGAAGGTTTCCATCAGGCCGATCAGCAGGCCGCCGAGGGCCGCGCCGGGCAGGTTGCCGATGCCGCCGAGCACGGCCGCAACGAAGGCCTTCAGCCCCGGCAACGTGCCCATGAGCGGGTCGATGGTCGGGTAGTTCATCGCGTAGAGGATGCCGCCGGCGCCGGCCAGCGCGGAGCCGAGGGCGAAGGTGAACGAAATGATGGCGTCGTTGTTGATGCCGACGAGGGACGCCGCGGTGGCGTTGAACGAGACGGCGCGCATCGCGGTTCCGATCTTGGTGTGGTTGACGATCCAGTGCAGGGCCGCGAGCAGCGCCAGCGAGACGAACAGGACGGCGGCCTGGTTGGTGTTCACGCTCAGCGTCTTCGCGGCGACGACTTGGGGAACGGCTTCGGTGCCGGGCGTCTGGGCCACGAGGTTGGTGGTGGCGGGAACCACTTCCCAGGTGAAGGTCTTCTGCGGGAAGACGGCGGGGAAGGCCTTGGGATTGGGACCGAAACCGAGCTTCTGGTTTTGCGCCACGTTCTGGATGAGGAGCGACACGCCGATGGCGGTGATGAGCACGGTGAGCGTGGAGCGGTTGCGGAGCGGGCGGTAGGCGACCTTCTCAATGATAACACCCAGCGCCGCCGTGATCGCCATGGCACCGGCCAGGACCGCAAGGCCGCCGGCGAAGGTGCCGCCGCCGAGGCGCGGGGCGAGCGTCCAGCCGGCGTAGGCTCCGAGCATGAAGACGTCGCTGTGGGCGAAGTTGATGAAGCGTAGGACTCCGTAAACCATCGTGTAGCCCAGTGCGATCAGGGCGTAGATGGCGCCGAGCGAGATGCCGTTGAGGAGTTGTTGTGCGAATTCCATCGCCGTCACGCGACGGTGACAGGAAAGCCTTCTGCGAGGCAACCGGGGCTTGGCTGAAATTCGGGTCCCGACGCGGCGGCCGGCCGGAGGAGGACGGATTTCGCCCGCCGCCCGCGCTCAGAACCCTTCCATGCCGATGACGCGAAGGATTTCTTCGAGGGTCGTCTCCCCGTAGGCGACCCGGCGGAGACCCTTTTGCCACAGCGTCTGAAGTCCGTCGGCCTGGGCGATTTCCTGAAGCCGGCGGGTGGGCAGCTTTTCCAGGATGGCGTTGCGGAGGTTTTCGCCGACGGTGAGCATTTCCGTCACGGAAACCCGCCCGCTGAAGCCGGTATGGGAACAGGTCTCGCAACCGGTGCCCTTGCGGAAATTGGCCTCGGCGCGGATGTGCTCCGGGACCAACCGCAGGATGGCCTCATTGGGTTCGTAACTTTCGGAGCAGACCGGGCAGTTGCGCCGGATCAGGCGGACACCCAGCACGCCGACGATGGAGGAAGCGAGCAGGAAGGGCTCGATGCCCATGTTGATCATGCGGGCGAAGACCCCCGGGGTGCTGGCCGAGTGAATCGTGCTGAGGATGAGGTGTCCGGTCAGGCCGGCTTGGACGGCGATGTTGGCCGTCTCGGCGTCACGAATCTCACCGATCATGATGACCTGGGGGTCCTGCCGCATCAGCGACCGGAGCGCGACCGGGTAGGTGTATTCCCGGGCCGGATTGCACTGGGACTGGGCGATCAGCGGCAGGTTGAACTCCACCGGGTCCTCGACGGTCGCGACGCTGATGCTGGGGCCGGCCCGCTCGATGAGGTGATGCAGGGCCGCGTAGATCGCGGTGGTCTTGCCCGAGCCGGTCGGGCCGGTGAGCAGGATCAGGCCGGTCGGCCGGGCCAGCAGTGCCTTGAACGTGACCAGGGTATCCTCCTCGATCCCGAGGCCGTCCAGGTCGAAGGAGCGGCCTTTCGGGTCGAAGATCCGGAGGACGACCTTTTCGCCGCGGATGGTCGGGAACGTGGAGATGCGCAGCACGACGTTGCCGGCCTCCTCGAAGGTGTTCGCCCGGCCTTCCTGCGGCAGGGTGGTTTCGTGGCC
>JBIIUN010000357.1:0-5362 GCA_044339945.1 Kapaibacterium sp. (SeqCode) | reverse complement strand
ATTGTGCAGTGAGTAACAACATGCCAACGGCCACCAAGAAAGTCAGGCCCGCGCTTCCGGCATTAAACGGATTTCGGTTCGCCCACCGGGCAAAGGACTTTGCCGGCCTACTCCAGCACTACCGTTCGGAGTTCAAGATGCCTCAGCCTGTCGTCGTGCGGCTGACCGGCTTTTCGCCCCGCTCCGTCGCCAAATGGAGTGAAGGCGTGGCACCGTCACCCAAACAGGAAAAGGCCCTCGTGGAGATGGACCGACTGCTCGACGGTCTGGCGCGCGTGATGCAACCCGCGCAGATTGGGGCCTGGCTGAAGTCACCCAATCCTGCCTTTGACGGCTCCACTCCGTTGCAGGTCGTAGAGCGCGGCGAGACGGACCGCATCTGGCGAATGCTCTACGATCTCGAGTCGGGGCAACCGGGATGAGCGCGGAAAACTGCGGATCACCCATATCCGATATCCTGTCCAAGGCCTACCTGTCGTCCGGCAATGCCTTCGGGATCAGGGGCGGCCGAACCAAGCCGCCCTCGGCAATCAACCGCCTCTGCCTTTCGGCGGCGGGCCAAATGCGGCCTCACTGATCCCCAGCAGCCTAGGTCGCCGACCCGGTTTCGGCGTTGGCCAACCTCAGGTCCGCCACGCACTCGACATGCTGAGTCTGGGGGAACATGTCCACCGGCTGGACGTCCACGAGGCGGTAACGCCCGTCGGCGCACAGCAGTTTCAGGTCCCGGGCCAAGGTGGCCGGGTGGCAGCTCACGTAGAGGATTTGGGCCGGGCCGGTTTGGCGAAGGACTTCCAGTGAAGGCGGGCGGCAACCGACGCGGGGTGGGTCCAGCAGCACCGCGGTCTGCGCCGGGTTCAGGCGGTTGAGCAGGGACGGCAGGAGTGCGTCCGTGTCGCCGGCCACGTAGTCGCCGTTGGTGATGCCGCGCTGTTTCTGGTTTTCCCGGGCGGCGCGGATCGCGGGTGCATCGAGCTCGACCCCGAGGAATGAATCCACCGCGTCAGCCAAGGACAGGCTGAAGAAACCTACTCCGCAGTAGGCGTCGATCAGGTGGCGCGAACCGGCGTCGCCCAAGCGGGCCCGCACGGCCGCCAGCAGCGCCGGCAACACGAAGAAATTGTTCTGGAAGAAGCTGTGTTCCGGCACCACCCAGCCTTCCGCGGGAATCCGCAGCACCATCTTGATGCCGCCTTTGGGCGGCGGGTTGCGCCGCCATTCCGTGATGCCCTCGTTCAAAGCGGGCTCGGCGATGGCGCAGGATTCGATGTCGCAGACCAGGCCGCAGTCCTGCCGGATGAAGCCTAGGTCCAGCTTCTGCGCCGGCCGGTTCCACTGGCTCCGGACCAGGATGCGGTTGCGGTAGGCGTAAGGCTGGGGACACGGGATGACTTCCCGGACGAGGGTTCCGTCAAAGCCGCCCACCCGCTGGAACAGGTCGGCGATCTGCTTTCGTTTCCAGCGGAGCTGGGACGGGTAATCCAGATGCTGGTATTGGCAGCCGCCACATTCGCCGAAGTAGCGGCACTCGGGTTCGACCCGTTCCGGGGCCTGGGTGAGCAGCCGGGTGAGCACGCCGCGGGCGAAGTTCTTCTTCACTTCAGTCAGCTTTACCTCGACCCGTTCGCCCGGGCACACGAAGGGCACAAACACCACGAACTCGCCGACGCGCCCCACGCCTTCCCCGCCGAACGCGAGATCATGGATGTCCAAGGTCACCCGTTCGCCCACTTTGGGCACAACGGTCGGCACGGCGGCGGAAGCGGTATCAGTCACGGCGAATAGAAACGGTCGCGCAGGCTACGGAGCAGGACATCCAATGCAATCCCGCGGAACCGGGAACTGGACCGTTTGCCGTCATTGCACCCGAAAAACCCGGTAGAATTCGGTGACGCTGCCCGGCGGGAAGGTCATCCGGTTGGTCGCCCGGGTCGCGGTGGCCTGCACCCAGGAACGCAGGTCCGTGGATCGTTCCACCCGGTAACCCACGCCGGCGTCCGCCTCCCAAGCTAATGTCACCAGGCCGCCGGCTTCGAAATGTTCGGTGATGCGAAACAGAATCGGGGTGACCTCGCCAAACGTCGCTAGGATCGGCAGGTGGTCTGACGCCGTCGCGCTGTCAGTGCGCAGCATGCCTTCTGGCAGCGGGTTCACGCGATCCGACCGGAACACGATGGCGCTGCTCACCTCCGCGGCCAGTTCCCGGGAGGCGAGCACGTAGTCGAACCGCGTGTTCAGCGAAAATCGCGACGACCACGTTTCCGGACGCAAGGTCACCGGGTTCGTCGCATTCAGCATCACCAACGTCGTGGCGGCATTGGTCAGTCGCGGGATGGGATTGCGCACGACGTCGCGCGGTTTCGCCACGTCCTCGTTGAAGTCGCCCATCAGCACAAACGGCCGGCCGGGATACAGCGCGGGAAACGAGCGCGTGAAGTAGTTGGAAATCGCCGACGCCTCGGCCCCGCGCACGGCGAGGCTGTTGGCATCGCTGCCCGCCTTCAGGTGCGTGGTGAAGACATGCACCGGAGTCGCGAACCCGGGCACTTCCACCTCCGCCTCGAACAGGTCGCGGGTGAAACGGCCCGTGCTGCCGAAATCAATCAGCGGCACCCCGTCGAGATGGCTCTGGAACCGGCGCACGGGAAACCGGCTGAGGAACACGCTGCGCAGCACCCCGTCGGTCCCGGAGCTGTAGAAATTCGTGAAGCCGGGCAAGTAGGCCTGGGCAAAGGCGCCCACGTTGGCGTAGGCCCGGTTCTCGTTCGGGATCTCCTGCAGCGCGACCACGTCCGGCTGCAGGTGCTGCAAGATGCGGCCGACGGCCTGGACCGGTGCCATGTCGGTCGTCCAGTTGGTCAGCCCGTTGCCGCCGACGTTCCACGTCACCAGACGGAGCTCCGCATGGACGCAAAACATCCAACCCCAGGCCAACAGCAACCAACCACGACGCCACATGGCGGGAAGGTTCAGCCGGGAACCCGCCGCGGCCAAACCGAAACTTCGTCATCAGCGGCGCCAGGCCAATGAACTCGTTCACGGCTGCTGCCCCGTTTTGCCGGATTTCAAAGCGCCTTGAACTGGCGCCAAACCGCGTGGAACGCATCGGCGAAATCCTGCGGCCGGCGTTGGAGCCAGTCGTCCACCGCCGCCGGCGTGAACCAGCCGCCGCCGCGGACCTCCGACTCCTGGAGGATGAACGGCCCCTCGTGGTCGGCCCGGTAAACCCAGCAGAATTCCCAACCCGTTTCCGACGTGGCCTCCAGCTTGAACAGCCGATCTGGCACTTGGGGCAGTTGCACCCCGAGCTCTTCCCGCACCTCCCGCAGGGTGCAGAGATCATAATCCTCGCCGGAATCGACGTGGCCCGAGGACGACGAATCCCAGACGCCCGGGAAGTTGTCCTTCGTCAGCGACCGTTGCTGGAGGAACAACTCGCCGCGCCCATTGAAGACCAACACGTGGACCGCCCGGTGCCGCAGCTTCTGCCGGTGGACCTCGCGCCGCGGAAGCTGGCCGACCACCTCGTCCTGCTCATTGACGACATCAAAAATCTCTTCGCTCACCCGCGCAGTTTGGAGGGGGAATGTCGCGGTCGCCAGTCCGTGATTCGTCAGGCATGACCTGGGTCGTTTCTGGGCTGCGTCGGGCGGAACCCGCCCGGTGCACAAAACGGCGCCGGCAATCTGCCGCCGGTCGCGACCGGGAAACCTCGGGCCCGGAACGGAGCGCAGGCTTTACTTGGCCGTTTTGCCAACTAGTTTTCCGGCATGAAATCCATCCAGATCTACGACCCGCCGATGTGCTGTTCCACCGGGCTTTGCGGTCCGGGAGTGGATCCGGAGCTGGTGAGTTTCGCCGCCCTGCTCCGACAGCAGGTCCAGGCCGGTGTCACGGTCGAGCGTTTCAACCTCGGCCAGCAGCCGCTCGCCTTCGTGCAGAATGCCGCGGTGAAGACCGCGCTCGACACGGGCGGCGTCGAGGTGTTGCCGCTGATCTTCTGGGAGGGCACGGAGCATTCCCGGGGCCGGTATCCGTCGGCCGCTGAGCGCGTGGAATGGGCCCGGGCTGTCGGGCTCGCGGACGGAGCGCCGGCCGCATGAACCTGCCCGTTTACCAGCCGGACGCCGCCACCGCGACCCGCTTCCTCTTCTTCACCGGCAAGGGCGGGGTGGGCAAGACCTCGCTCTCCTGCGCCACGGCCCTCGCGCTGGCCGCGGCCGGCAAACGCGTGCTGCTGGTCAGCACGGACCCGGCCTCGAACCTCGACGAGGTGCTGGAAACCACGCTGACGAATCAGCCTACCCCGATCGCCGGCGCGCCCGGCCTCGACGCATTGAATCTCAATCCCGTCGCCGCCGCCGCGGCCTACCGCGAGCGCCTGATCGGGCCGATGCGCGGCCTGCTGCCCGCCGCGGCGTTGCGCAGCATGGAGGAACAGCTCTCGGGTTCCTGCACGGTCGAGATCGCCGCGTTCGACGAGTTTTCCGGTCTGATTGGCAATCCGGAGGCCGCGTCGGGCTACGACCACGTCGTGTTCGACACCGCCCCGACCGGCCACACGCTGCGCCTGATGGGCCTGGCCAAGGCGTGGGACCACTTTCTCGCCGGCAACACGAGCGGCACGTCCTGCCTCGGACCGCTGGCCGGCCTGGCCAAGCAGCGCGCGATCTACGAGGCGACGGTCAACGCCCTCGCCGACGCCAACGCCACCACGCTCGTGCTGGTAAGCCGGCCGCAGCTCGCCGCCCTGCGCGAGGCGGAACGGACGTCGCGGGAATTGCGCGCGCTCGGCGTCGGCAACCAGCGCCTCGTGCTCAATGGCACGTTCGCCACGGCGTGCCCCGGGGACGTCACCGCCCAAGCCCTGCAACGGCGCGGCGAAGCGGCCCTGGCCGCGGCCGCGGACTTCCTGGCGAGCCTGCCGACCTCCACCGTGCCACTGCGGCCGATCAACATCCTGGGCTTGGCCGGGCTGCGGCGGTTGCTTGGCCCGGCGGAAGCACCCGTCGCCGACGCGGCGCCCCCGGCCGCGTGGACGCCGCCCCCGCTGGAGAGCCTCGCGGAACTCATCACCGCCATCGAGCAGTCGGGACACGGCGTGGTGATGGCGATGGGCAAGGGCGGCGTGGGCAAGACGACCGTGGCGGCGGCCCTCGCGGTCCTGCTCGCCCGCCGCGGCCATGCCGTCCACCTCAGCACGACCGATCCCGCGGCCCACGTCGCGGCGACGCTCGCGGGACAGGTCGCCGGCCTGACCGTGAGCAGGATCGATCCCGCGGCCGAAACCGCCGCCTACACCGCCGAGGTCCTCGCCCACCAGGGGGCCCAGATGGACGCCGCCTCCCGCGACCTGCTGGCG
>JBIIUN010000356.1:0-5373 GCA_044339945.1 Kapaibacterium sp. (SeqCode) | reverse complement strand
GCCCGTGACCAAGTCGAGGACCAGGACTTCCCCGGAGTTCAGGCCGACATATCCGAGTCCCGCCCGGGCGGCCACACTTCGGACCGGCCCGGCGAACCGGACCTGACGGCGCACGCTGGCCGTCGCCGGATCGGACACATCCACCAAGGCGACGCCAGCCTCGCCGCAGCCGACCACCACCGTGTCGCCGGCCAAGGCCACCGCGGTCGCGGCGCCCGGGAGCGAGACTTGGGCGATGCGGGCGGGCGCCAGGCCGCTAAAGATGTTGAACACCGCGACGCCACCTGCACGCAGCGCCACAGCCAACCGTTCGCCGTCGGCCGCCACGTCGAGGGCGTAGCCGGGCGTCTGCACGGCGGCGATCACGCCCAGCGTGTCGGCCAGCGCCGTGCCGGCGCGGATTTCCTCGGCGTCACCGATGCCGTCACTGTCGGAGTCCGGCTTGGCCGGGTCGGTGCCGACCACGAACTCCGCCGCGTCGGGCACACCGTCGCCGTCAGAGTCTGGTCCCGCGGGCGGTTCCAGACGGAAGGCGCCGAGCGTGAGGCTGGAACCGTTTTCGCCGGTGCGGAAGTCCTGGCTCGCGAGCCAGAAGGAGTCCGCCTGCAAGATCGTTTCCCGGAGGCTGCGGTTGGCACCGACGATGAGCGGACGGGCGTGAGCCACCCCGTTGCGGCCGGCGAAGCCCCGGCGCACGACGGCGCCGGTGGCGGGATTGATCTGCACGTAATAGTGGAGCCCCGTCTGGCGCACGGTCGGCGCAACGACCGCTTGGCGGCGCGGACCGGATGTCGCGGTGGGGTCGGGGGCAACGGCGGTTTCCGCGGCCCGAGTCCATGCCGCCACCACCGGATTCGAAACTGCCTCCGGGCCGAAGGCCGGGGGCGGCGAGGTGGCCGGCACGACCGTGATTGTCACGGTGCGGGTGCATTGCTCGTTGCACTCCGTCGTCAGGGTGCCGCGGATCGTGTAAGTCCCCGGCTGGTCATATTGGATCGTCTGGGCCGCACCATATTCGGCAACCCCATCCGGGCCCACCCGCTGGACGGCCGGTAGCAGCAGTTGGCCGCCGGGGGCATCCCAGACAAACTGGCCCGCCTGCCGGCATTCGGTCACGGGCAGCACCACCCCGCCGGCCTGGATGGTGTTGGACGTCGCGAACAGAGTGATCGGCTGGAAATTGCAGGGGTTCTCCGTGACCAACACGGTGGTCGACTGCTCGCAAGTTTCGCCGCAGTTGGTCGTCAGCCGGGCGGTGATGGTCTTGGTGCCGGGTTTGCAGAACAGAATGGTCTGCGCCGCCGCCAGCCCGGAAATTCCCCCTTGGCCGACCGTCTGGGAAGCATCCAGCAACAACTCCCCGTCATTCACGCTCCAGACCACGGTCCCCGCCTGAGTGGCATTGATCACAAAGCTGGAAGCATCGCCGGCCTCCACCGTGGACGGCTCGAAGAGGGTGAACGGGGATAACGTGCAACCCGACGCCCCAGTCACGTTGACTGTCATGGTGCGGACGCAGGTCCGCCCACAATCGGTCAGCAGGCTGGCGGTGATGGTCTTGGTGCCCGGCGTGCAGAAGACGATGGTTTGGGCCGCGCCGAAGCCGGCGATTCCACCCGGTCCCACCCGCTGCACGGCATTCAGCAGCAACGTGCCGTCGGTCGCGGACCACGTCACCGTTCCCGCTTGGCTGGCCTCCGTGGTCACGTTGACGCCGTCGCCGGCGGCCACGGACGCCGTTCCGAAGTTAAACAGTTCCTTCAGGGAACACGCATCAGTGGCTTCCACCGTCACCGTCATCGAATCGCTGCATGGCGGGCCACACGGCGGCGTGCGGGTCCAACGAACCGTCTGCAGGCCGGGCGTGCAGAAGGTGAACTTGAAATCCAGACCGGTGCCGCGGGCGGGCGTGGCGCCCGTGACTTCCCACGTGATTTCTTCCGCGGGCGCTTCCGACTCGATGAACACCAGACCCAGGCTCAGCTCTTTGCCGGCCGGATGGGTCAGCGGCACGAGCGGCGTGCCGGCGTCGCAGGTCTTCGGAATCTCGTCCTCGCCCACGGTCACCGTGATGCTCTTCGAGCAGGGATCGCCGCACTTCGGGCTGACTTGGGCGGTCAGGTTGTGGAGACCCGGTTCGCAGAAGGTGAATTCGACCTGATTGCC
The DNA here is from genome assembly GCA_044339945.1 of Kapaibacterium sp. (SeqCode). Taxonomy (GTDB): domain Bacteria; phylum Verrucomicrobiota; class Verrucomicrobiia; order Limisphaerales; family UBA9464; genus CAIWAH01. The sequence continues at coordinate 3,207 of JBIIUN010000356.1, read as the reverse complement.
GGCGAGCGCCTGCGCGTTGGAAGCCGTGCCGGCAAACCAGTTCACGATGCCCGGCGTGCGGGCTTCGGATTCGAGCTCAAACTGGAATCGGCCGCCGCCGAGCCGGCGCACCAAGATCGGGCCCATCACGCAGCCGGTCGGTTCGCATTCGGCCTCGATTTCCCCACCGTCGAGGCTGGTGCCGGGCTGGGTGCCGTGCCAGCCGGGCTCACGGATGCCGGTGCCGGGATCGCAGACGAGGAACTTGCCATCGGCGCTGACCGTCATCGGGCCGTTGATGACCCAGGAACCCAGGTCGTGATCGAAACTCCACAGCGCCGACTTCGCCCCGGGCGGCAACTTCTCGCCCGTGATGGGGTCCGGCAGGTTGGGAAAGGTGACCGGCACGGGCCGATCAAAATTTGAACCGCCGTCGGTCTGCACGGTGATGACGAGCGGGAAATTCAGGCCGGGCGGCAACGGTTCGGGCAGGCGGTCCGGGGAAACCGGGGCGATGCCAACGCGTCCACCACGGGCGCCGCTGTCAGCGAAGAGCGAGTTGGGCGGCAGAAGCAGGTTGACGCCCGCGAGATCGGGATTGGCCGCGACCACTTCCGCCGGGAATTCGATGCGGGTCTCCGTCGTCGCGCTGACCGGCTGCAAGGTGCCGGCCCGGACCAGCGGCAGGTAGATTTCACCCGTGCCGCCGGCGAGGTTGTCGGCCTTGCCCGCCGCGGCGTCCCACGCCTTGCCGACGAAGGGATAATACGCCCCGCCGGGCCATTGGCTGCCTTCGGCGGTGCGCCCATCCACATGCACGAAGAAGGTGCCGGCCGGTGCCGGTTGGAGCCGGAAGTTGCCGTTCGCGTCCGTCACCGCGCGCAGGGATTCCTCCGCACCGTCCACGGTGATGGTCACGCCGGCGAGGGGCCGGTTCAGCGCCAGGCCGTTGACGAGTTCCGAGGCAAACACCCGGCCGACCACACCGGTCGTGCCCACGGGAGTCACGCTCACCGTGTCGAACTCGATCTGGCCCAGGCCGCCCGGTTCGCCGTCACCGTCGGCATCCACGGCCTTGCCGGCCACATCGCGCACCGAGTTGCCGTCGAGCGAAACCCGGATGCGGGCGCTGGCGGGAATCGGTTCGAGGTAGAACAAGGTCGCGGAGCGGCGGTCCGCGGCGAGTTCCACCCGGGTCAACAACCGGCGCTGGCCAAAGCTGGCGTAAAGCTGGGTCGTGCTCAGCGTGGTGTCGGCGGCCAAGGGGCGGGAGAAGCGCAGGACCGTTTCCCGGGTCACGGCGACGTCGGATTCGCCCGCGGCCGGCGAACTGCTGACCGAGGTGAGGTCCACCGGCGGCGTGTCGCGCTCCAATGGCCGGGTGCCGGCGAGCATTTCAGCCACGTCATCCCGGCCGTCGCCATCGGTGTCGAGGGCGGCGGCCCGGTCCAGTTCCTCGACGCGATAAAAGCCGGCATTGGCCGCCACCGGCTCCGGCGTGGTCAGCGGGCCTTGGAATCCAATGGCCACCGGCGTCGCCGGCACGTTGGGCTGGGCGCCGCCGAGCAGGCGGTAATAGCGGCCGGCCTGGGCCGGGAACGTGACCTCCAGCCGGCCTTCAGGCCCGAGCCGGACCTGGTCGATGCGAAAGTCCTGGGCGACGAGATTGGCGGCGGCAAAGAGCTGCAGCCAGGCGGCCAGTTGGCGAAAGGATTGGCGTTTCATGGGACGGGAAAGATTCAAAAGGGCAAAGAAGGGACTGTGCAGGCGGCTGGGTTGGACGCCGGTGCTAAGGCGTAGCTTGGCCGCCGGATTCGGCCTGAATCATGGCGGTGTGTTCCTGCTTCAGCAGGCGGCCGACGCGCATCTTGGCCATGTAGATTTGGGCGCGATTCACCCCGAGCAGCGCGCAGATGCGTTCGGTGGGCCATTCCTGGAGGGTGCTCAGGTCGAACATCTGCCACTGGGCCGGGGAAATCTTCTGCTTCACCCGTTCGACCGCGAGGTGGAGCCTATGTTGGCGCCATTCGACTTCCCACAGGGCATTCAGGGGATCCGTGGCCGGATCGGGCAGGTCTTCGAGTTCCGCGGCAGCCTCCGCCTCGGTGCGCTGTTGCCGGGCGCGGCGGCGGAACTGGTCCCCAATCCGGCGGCGGACAATGCAAAAGAGCCACGCCTTGAAGGAACCGCGGGCCGGATCGTAGCGGAAGTCGGGCATCTCCCGGGCCACCGAGATGAGGCTCTCTTGCAGGGCTTCGTCGGCTTCGGTCGGCGAGCAGCCGGCCTTCACCGCCAGGCTGCGAATGACCCCGCTGTAGGTGTCGGAGAACCGTTGCCAGCCCTGGCTGTCGCCAAGGTCCTTCAGCCGGGTGAGCAGGCTGCGGCGCGTGGCCTCCCAGGACGGGGCGGCCAGCTCGCGGCAGCGGCGCAGTTCCGCCGGGGAAAGGTCTCCAAGATCAGACATCAACCGTTGGTTCGCCTCGGGTGGCCGACATCTAACGGACATTTTGGAAAAATCTTCTGCCGACCGGAACCACCGCAACCTCCGGGCTGGCGCCGGCTGGCGCAACGAAATCCCCTGCCGGTTCAAAGCCCGGCGTGACAACCACACGGCGGACCGCCTGGCTTCCTTGAACAACAAGTCCCGGCTGGCGTCCGAGCGGAGTGCCTGCATATTCGCCCCGCATGAAGTTCCGGCTGATTCCCGCGCTTTTGCTGACCGCCTGGGTCGCGCGTGCCCAAACGCCCGACGCCAAGGCGGCGCAGGTTCCGGCCACGCCCGGCACACCGGCCGCAACGATCTCCCCGACGGAGGCGACCGGCAGCGACCCCTTCCTGATCTCGGCCAAGTATACGAACGCAGTCGTGCGCCTTCCCGGTGCCGAGGACGGCAAGATCGCCCAGACCTTTGCGCTGCTGCTTTCGAAGACGCACTACACGCGGCACCGGTTCGACGACGAGATCTCCGCCCGTTTCTTCGACCGTTACCTGGAGATTTGGGATCCGCAGAAGCTCTTCCTGCTGCAATCCGACTTCGACGAGTTCGTCCCGCTCCGCACCCAGTTGGACGAGCTGATCCTGCGGCACAGCGACACCGCCCCAGCCTACGACATCTTCAACCGCTTCCTCCAACGCTTTGACCAGTGCTACGCGCTGGTGATGGCGGAATTGCAGAAGGGGAAATTCACCTTCGAGACGGACGAACAGTTCGTGGTCAACCGCAAGGAC
>JBIIUN010000355.1:0-5376 GCA_044339945.1 Kapaibacterium sp. (SeqCode) | reverse complement strand
CAGGTGGTCTGGGAAGGCGACCTGCTCAGCCTGCAATTCCTCGCCACCGACGCGGACGTGCCGGCGCAGACGCTGACGTTCAGCCAAAGCGGCCAGGACGGCCTCGGCACGGTCCTCGACGCCGCGACGGGTGCGTTCACCTGGCTGCCGGTCGAGGGCGAGGTGCCCAACACCAATCACATCACGATCACCGTCACGGACGACGCCACGCCGGCCGCGAGCGCGAGCCGGGGCTTCCGGCTGATCGGGCGCGCGCTGAAGGCCGGGTTGAACCGGCCGCAACGCTTCGCGAACGGCGACGTCTCGTTCCGCTTCAAGGGCACCGCCGGCCGGCGTTATGTTCTGGAGGGAGCCACCGACTTCACGGAGTGGACACCGATCCGCGAGTTCGTCGCCGACCCGGCGATCTTCACGCTCACGGACCAGACATCCGCCGCGTTCCCGTGGCGGTTCTTCCGGGCACGGGAAATCCAATAACCGCCGCCCTCCGCCGCCGGAGTCCGGGACTCCGGCGGCCCGTAAGGGCACTCCTTTGGGCCGACGTGCGACCCTATTGCGGCCCGGCGCAATTTCCGCCTACGGTTTGGCGTTCCCCTGTCGATGGACTTCTTGTCGGCGCTCGCCGCCTGTGCGGGCGGACCGTAGTCTGCCGCCGAAGGGCAATGGCCATGCGCTGTCATCTACCGTTCAACGGCACCGAATCCCGGGGCCTCGCGCCGTTTCGCCGCGGTTGGCTGGGCGTCGTCCGCGGTTCGTTGCTGTTGCTGTTCGGCTGGCTGCTGACCAGTTGCCGCGAGCCGGCGCCGCCGTTGCGGGTCGGGTGCAACGTCTGGACCGGTTACGAACCGCTCCACTTGGCCGCCGAGCGCGGGTTTTTTGCCGGACAAGCGGTCCAGGTGATCGAGTTCCCCTCGACCGCCGACGTGATCCGGGCCTACCGGAACGGCGCGCTGGAAGTCGCCGCCGTGACGGCGGACGAGGCGCTGAACATCGCGGAGACTGACCCGGCCCAGCGCATCTTCCTGGTCTGCGACTTTTCCCGCGGCGGCGACGCCATTGTGGCCCGGCAGGAATTTCCCGACCTGAAATCACTCCGGGGGCGGCGCATCGGAGTCGAGCCCAACGCCCTCGGCGCCTATGTCCTTGCGCGAGCGCTCCAGGGTGCCGGCATGTCCGCCGGCGACGTGACCGTGGTGCCCGTGGGCCTGGAAGCGCACGAGGAGGCGTTTGCCCGGGGGCAGGTCGACGCGGTGGTGACGTTCGACCCGCGCCGCTCGCGGTTGCTGGCCGGCGGCGCCCGCTCGGTGTTCGACAGCTCCCAGATTCCCGGGGAGATCGTGGACCTCCTGCTGACCCGGCCGGAAACCTTGCAACGGCATCGGGCCGAACTGCGCACGCTGGTGGGGGGCTGGTTCAAGGCGCTGGATGAATTGTCCGCCCGGCGCGCCGAGACCATCGGCCAGATGGCCCGGCGACAGGGCCAGTCCGCCGAGCTGTTCACGCAGTCGTTGCAAGGCCTGGAACTGCCGGACCGGGCGGCCAACCGGCGCCTGCTGGGGAGTTCGACGAACAGCCTGGCCGCGGCGCTCCGCCGCCTGGCGCGGGTGATGGACGAGCAGAAACTGCTCGGGCCAGTCCCGGATCCCGCAGCCCTGCTGGATGACTCGCTGGTCTCCCCGGAAGCGCCATGAAACATCCGCTGCCGCTCCGCTATTCCCTGCCCATGGCCCTCGGTCTGCTGGCCGGTCTGCTCGCGTGCCTCAATTTCGGGCTGGATTGGGTGCACACGACCCAGGCAGTCGAAGCCCTGACCGGGCGCCGGGCGGCCGCCCTGGGGAACCTGATGGCCCGCAATCTGGAGCGGCATTTTTCCCGCAACGATACGGTCGCGGTCGCCGAGGAGATCGTGGCCTTGAACGGGGTGCCCAACCTGACCGTGGGGCTCGTCTGCGACGAAACCGACCGAATCCTGTCCGCCACCGCGTTCAACCTGCGGCAGGTGCCCTTCGCCGAGACCGCATTCGGCGGCGCCGCGCCGTTGCTGGCCCGGGCCCGCACCAGCCTCACCGCCCAGTTTGAGGTCACGCCCGACGGGGCCGCCGTGCGCGCGGCCTTTCCGTTAACCATGGGACTGCGGCCGGGCGAGTTGCGTTCCTCGCGCATCGCGGTCTTCTACACCCAGACGGACTTGGCCGGCCTGATGCGGGCCGAGCAGTCGGCCATGGTAAAACGATCGCTCGCCATGGCGGTCTCGGCCGGGTTGGGCGCCTTGGGAATCTGGTTTTACCTGCGGTCCACGCTGACCCGCCGGGTCGAGTCGCTGGTCCAGGCCACGCGGGAGGTGGCCGCCGGCAACCTCGCCGTCGAAACTCGACTCCAGGGTAGCGACGAACTGGCCACCCTCGGCGCCTCGTTCAACCACATGGCCGCGCAACTCCGGGAGCGCAACGCGGCCCTGCAAGCCAGCGAGGCCCGCCTGCATGCCATCGTCCACCGCACGCCCAACGTCGCGATCCAGGGCTACGACGCCGACGGACGGGTCCAGCTCTGGAACGACGCCTCGGTCCGGATGTTCGGCTGGAGCGCCGAGGAGGCCACGGGCCGGACCCTGGACGAGCTGATCTACACCCCGGAGCAGGCGGCGGAGTTTGTGCGGGCGATACGCACGCTGGCCGGCACCGGCCAGTCGGTGGGCCCGGTGGAGAATCCGTTCCGTCGGCGCAACGGGGAGGCCGGCCAATTGCTCTCGACCCTCTTTGAGGTGGCCGGGACGGCCGGCCAACCGTTGTTCGTGTGCATGGACGTGGACATCACCGAACGCAAGCAGGCCGCAGTGCGGTTGCAGCAGTCCCAGGAACAGTTCCAGACCCTGTTCCGCTCCAGCCCGCTGCCCGGGGTGCTGCTCTCGCCGGAGACGGCGCGGTTCGTGGACGTCAACGACCGGTTCGCCGAAGTGTCCGGATACGGCCGCGACGAGGTGGTGGGCCGCAGCGGGGAGGACCTCGGACTGTGGTGCGACCTGGCCGACCGCGACCGCCTGCTGGCGGCCCTCCAACGGCACGAGGAACTTCACGGGTTTGAGGTCCGCCTGCGAACCAAGCACGGCCGAACGCTCGACACGCTGCTCTCCGCCCAGCGCATCGACCTGCCCGTCGGCCCGGTCGTCATGGTCCAGGCCGTCGACCTCACCGAACGGAAGCGGTCCGAGGAAGCCCTGCGGGAAAAGGACCGCTTGCTGCGAGAGGTCATTGATCTGGTTCCCCACTTCATCTTCGCCAAGGACCGCGAATCTCGCTTCCTGTTCGCCAACCGGGCCGCCGCCGCGGCCGCCGGGCTGACCCCGGACGAAATCGTGGGGCGCACCGATCTCGACCTAGGGCGCGACCCCGGGGTAGCGGCCGGCTTTGTCCGCGACGACCAGGAGGTCTTCCGCAACGGCACGCCCAAGTTCGTCGCCGAGGAGCGGCTCACCGACGCCGCCGGGCGGGAGCTCATCATGCAGACGTTCAAGGCGCCCTTCCAGCTCCCCGGCACCGGCGAGCCGGCGGTCCTCGGCGTCGCCGTGGACATCACCGAGCGGCAGCGCGCCGAGGAGGCCCTGCGCGTCTCGCAGGCGATGATCGCAACGATCATCAACACCATCCCGGTCCGGGTCTTCTGGAAGGACCGCGAGCTCCGTTACCTCGGCTGCAACGTGGCCTTTGCCCAGGATGCCGGCTTTGCCGCACCGGCGGACGTCATGGGCAAGGATGACTACCAGATGGGCTGGCGCGACCAGGCGGACCGCTATCGGGCCGACGACCGCCGAATCATCGAGGCGGGCACCACCCACCTGCACATCGAGGAGCAGATGACCCTGCCCGACGGACAGACCATCACGCTCCTCACCAGCAAGACTCCGCTGCGGAACGCCGCCGGCGAAATCACCGGCGTGCTCGGCACCTACCTCGACATCACCGCCCGCAAGGAAGCCGAGGCCACCCGCGCCAACCTGGAAAGCCAACTGCGACAGGCCCAGAAAATGGAGGCCATCGGCACCCTGGCCGGCGGCATCGCGCACGACTTCAACAACATCCTCGGGGTCATCCTCAGCAACGCCCAGTTGGCGGCGCTCGACACGGCCCCCGGTCATCCCGCCGCGGAAGGCCTCGCGGAAATCACCGCCGCCGGCCAGCGGGCCAAGGCGCTGGTCGAACAGATCCTCGCCTTCAGCCGGCAGCAGCCGACCCGCCGGCAAGTTGTCGAGGCGCCGGTCATCGTGGCGGAAGTCACCCGGTTCCTGAAGGCGACGTTGCCGGCCAGCGTGGACTTCGTCACCGACCTGGAACCCGGCTGCCCACCGATCCTGGCGGACGCAACCCAGGTTCACCAAATCCTGGTCAACCTGGTGACGAACGCCTGGCACGCGCTGGGCGACCAACCGGGCCGGATCTGCCTCGGGCTGCGGTCGGTGCCGGTGCCGGAGAAGGACGTCCCGCCGATCCCGGACTTGCCGGCGGGAAAATATGTCCGCTTCACCGTGAGCGACACCGGCTGCGGCATGGATTCGGCGACCCTGAAACGTATCTTCGACCCGTTCTTCACCACCAAGCCTCCCGGCCAGGGCACGGGGTTGGGATTGTCGGTCGTGCACGGCATCGTCCAGCAGCATCACGGGGCCGTCCAGGTGGACAGCCAGCCGGGCGTCGGCTCCACCTTCACCGTCTATCTGCCGGCCGCAGCGCCCACCCCCATCGCGGCGCCGCCCGGCGCCGAGCCGGCCAACCGGCCCACGTCCAGCCTGCGAGTCCTGATCCTGGACGACGAGGAGGCGCTGCTCCAGGTCAGCCGGCGGTTGCTGACCCGGCTGGGACACCGGGTGGAGGGATTCGGCCAACCCGCCGCGGCGCTGGCCCGGTTCCGCGAAGACCCCGGCGCCTTCGACCTCGTCATCACCGACTTCAACATGCCCGGCCAGTCCGGCCTGGCCATCGCGGCGGAAATGTTCCGGCTCCGCCCCGGCCTGCCGATCCTGCTGATCTCGGGGAAAGTGACGGATGACCTGCGGCGGCGGGCACAGGACCTGGGAATCCGCGAAGTCCTGAACAAGCCGGTTGCCCTCGACGAGCTGAAGGCGGCCGTGAGCCGGGTGGCTGCGCACGGCGGGGCGTAAGAAACGGCCCCGGAACCTAATCCCAGCGGCGCAGGATGAGCGCGCAGTTGGTGCCGCCGAACGCGAAGGAGTTCTTCAGCACGTATTCCGGCCGCGCCACCAAGGCTTCGCCGCGGACGAAGTTCAGCGGGCAACGCGGGTCGGGTTCGTCCAGGTTCCGGCACGGCGGAATGAGTCCGTGCCGCAGGATCAGCAGCGTGGTCACCGTTTCCACGCCGGCGGTC
>JBIIUN010000353.1:0-5409 GCA_044339945.1 Kapaibacterium sp. (SeqCode) | reverse complement strand
AGGATTGAAATCGAGATCCGCGGCCGGCGGTTTGCGGCCGAAGTCGTGAAGAAGCCCATCTACCGGAAGGCGTAGGGCCGCGGAGTGCGGCCGGGATCGGTTCGCGTTCGACCGGATGCTGGCTCCCGCGCGCCGTTGGCCCTCGCGGATTGGCGGGCTGCCGCCGCGGCGCACGACGGCGCGGTGGCGGAGGCCCCGAAGGTTGGCGGCGAACGGGATGCTTCCCGCAAAAAGCCTAGCGTCCCTCCGGCGGAGCGGAGAGCCTGACGCGAACTTCGATGGAACGCATGTCCCGCCTCCCGCTTTGCCTTTTGACGGCCGCCGTGCTGGCCCTTTCCGCCTGCAAACCCAAACCCGCCGGAGCCGGTTCGGCCGCCGCGGGCGGCTTTGCCGTGCAGGTGATCGCCGTGCCGACCCGGCAGCAGCCCGTGGTGGAATCCATCGGCCTGGTCGGGACCGTGACCCCCAACGAGATGGTGGAACTGAAGTCGGAAACCGATGGCATCGTGCGGGAGATCAACTTTAGCGAGGGCCAGAAGGTCCAGAAGGGCGACCTGCTGGTGGCGTTGGACGACACCAAGTTTGCCGCCCTGCTTGTCCAGGCGGAGGCCAATTTGCAACTGGCGAAGACGTCGTTCGACCGGGTGAAGCAGTTGCTCGCTGACAAGCTGATCTCGCAGCAGGAATACGATCAGGCCGACGCCAACTTCTCCGCCAATGAGGCGGCGGTGAACGTGATGCGCCGGCAGCTCAAGGACGCCCGGGTGATCGCGCCGTTCGCCGGCTACACCAGCGCGCGGCAGATCAGTCCGGGGCAGGTGATCAGCAAGGCGACGCTGCTGACCGCCTTGGTGGACTTGGACACGGTGAAGGTCGAGGTCGGCGTCCCGGAACGGTATCTGGGCGAGCTGTCGCCGGGCCAGCAGGTCGAGTTCACCGTGGCCGCCTACCCGAAGGACTCGTTCAAGGGCGAGATTTACTTCATCTCGCCGCAACTGGATGCCGGCACCCGCACGGCGCTGGTGAAGGCCCGCATCGCCAACCCCGGCAGCAAGCTCCGCGGCGGCATGTTCGCCAGCCTGAACCTCACGTTGAAATTGCGCGACACCGCCCTGGTGATTCCCGAGCCGGCGATCATCAACAACGGCGACACGACGATGGTGTTCGCCGTGACCGCGACCAACACGGTCTTCATGAAGCCAATCCGGACCGGCCTCCGCCTGGCCGGCAAGGTCGAGGTGCTCGGCGGCCTGTCACCGGGCGAACTGGTGGTCGTCGAGGGCATCCAGAAGCTCCGCCCCGGCGCGCCGGTGTTGCTCTCGACCAATGTTCCCGCGGCTTACCTGAACTGAGGCGCACGCCATGATCCTTTCCCGCGTTTCCATCCAGCGGCCGATCCTCGCGACGATGCTGAATCTCGCGCTGATCCTGTTCGGCGTGATCGGCCTCACCCGCCTGCCGGTCCGCGAACTGCCCGACATCGATCCGCCCGTCATCAGCGTGTCCACCGTCTATCCCGGGGCCAACGCCCAAGTCGTCGAGACCGAGGTGACCGAGCGCCTGGAGGAAGCGATCAACAACATCGAGGGCATCAAGACGCTGCGTTCCGAGAGCCGCGAGAATGTCTCCAACATCAGCATCGAGTTCGACCTGTCCCGCGACATCGACGTCGCCGCTCAGGACGTGCGCGACCGGGTGTCTCGCGTGCGCGGCGCGCTGCCGCTGGACATCCGCGAGCCCATCGTCGCCAAGCAGGATTCCGACGCCCAGCCGATCATCTGGATCGCGATCAACAGCGACCGCTATTCGCCGCTGGAACTGACCACCTTGGCCGAGCGGCAGGTGAAGCCGCGCTTCCAGGGTGTGCCGGGCGTATCCTCGATTACCATTGGCGGCGAGAAGCGCTTCGCCATGCGGCTGTGGCTCGATTCCGATAAGATGGCCGCCCGACAGGTGACCGTGCTCGACGTGCAACGCGCGTTGCGCCAGCAGAACATCGAGCTGCCCAGCGGCCGCGTGGAGAACCTGGACCGTGAAATGACGATCCAGACGCGCGGCGAGCTGAAGTCGGCCGACGAGTTCAACAACCTGGTGGTGCGCAGCGAGGGAGCCACGCTGGTCCGGCTCCGCGACATCGGCCGGGCGGAGATCGGGGCCGAAGATTACCGCACCATCGCCCGCGCCCGCGGCAAGCCATGCATCTTCCTGGGCATCGTGAAGCAGGCGAAGGCCAACACCGTGGCGGTGGCCAAGTCGATCAAGGACGAGATGGAAGCGATCCGGCCGACGCTGCCGCAGGGCTGCGACATCTGGGTGGGATACGACAGCTCCATCTTCGTCGAGAAATCCATCAGTGAGGTCTGGGAAACGCTGGCGATGGCGTTCGGCCTGGTGGTGCTGATCATCCTGCTGTTCCTGCACAACTTCCGTTCCACGCTCATTCCCGCGGTCGCCATCCCGGTGTCCATCGTGGGCACCTTCGCGGTGCTCTACGCCTTCGGCTATTCCATCAACATCCTGACGATGCTCGCGCTGGTGCTCGTCATCGGCATCGTGGTGGACGACGCGATCGTCGTGCTGGAGGCCATTTACCGGCACATCGAGGAGGGCATGGCGCCGATGAAGGCGGCCTTCAAGGCGATGGAGGAGATCAGCTTCGCCGTCATCGCGATCACCATCTCGCTGGTCGCGGTGTTCATCCCGCTGGCCTTCCAGAAGAGCACCACCGGCCGGTTGTTCGTGGAGTTCGCGGTCGCGATCGCGGGCTCGGTCATCATCTCGGCCTTCGTCGCGCTGACGCTTTCGCCGGCCATCGCCGCGCGGGTGCTGAAACCGATCCACGAGGAAAAGCTGACCGGCATCTTCGGCCTGTTTGAGGCGACCCTGAACTGGTTTACCCGGACCTACCTGGCGTCGCTCAAGTGGGCGTTGCGGCACCGGATCGTGTCCCTGCTGGTCACCGTGGGCACAGTGGTGCTGATGGTCTTCGCCTACCGCCAATTGGAGCAGGACTTCCTCCCGATGGAGGACAAGGCGCGCATGTTCGCGATGGTGATCACGCCCAACGGATCGACCAGCGAGTTCACCGACCGGCAACTGTTCAAGGCGGAGGAGATTATCAAGTCGGTGCCCGAGGTCACCAGCTACGGGGCCATGGTGGCGCCCGGTTTCAGCGGCCCGGGGCAGGCCAGCTTCGGCATCGTGTTCGTGACTTTCTCGGACCGCAGCGAACGCGACCGGTCGGTGCAGGAGATCGTGAACGGTCCCGGCGGCATCGCGAACCGCATGTTCGCCGAGGTCGAGGGTGGCCTCGCGATCGCCAACCTGCCGAAGGCCATTGAAGTCAGTTTCAACAGCTCGCCCTTCGAGCTCGTGCTCCAGAACCAGGACCTGGATGCCCTGAGCCAGACCGCCAACGCGCTCGCCAACCGCATCCGCGGCCTGACCAACGCCACCGGCCAACCGCTCCTGACCAACGTCCGGGTGAGCTACGAGGTCAACAAACCAGAGCTGCGGGTCGGCATCGACCGCAGTCGGGCCGCCGCGCTCGGCGTCAGCATCGAGGACATCTCCCGCACGATGCAGATCCTGTTCGGTGGCCTGGACCTCAGCCGGCTGAAGGTCGAGGGCAAGGAATACCTCGTGATGGCCCAGTTGGAACGGGCGTCCCGGCTGACCCCGGCCGACTTGGACCGGATCTTCGTCCGGAACAGCCAGGGCGAATTGATCCAGCTCAGCTCGCTAGTGACTCGCACCGAGGGTGCCGCGCCGAACTCGATCAGCCACTACGCCCGGCTGCGTTCCGCGAGCATCACGGCCTCACCGGGTGCCGTGCCGATCGGCACCGTCGTGAAGCAGGTGGAACCGTTGCTGGCGGCGGAATTGCCGGTCGGTTTCCTGCATGCTTGGGAAGGGGACGCGAAGAACCTCGCCGACGCCTCGACGGAAATCTGGTGGGTGCTGGCCCTGGCCGGCGTCGTGGTTTACATGACGCTCGCGGCGCAGTTCGAGAGCCTGGTGCATCCCTTCACCGTCATCCTCGCGGTGCCACTGGCGGGCGTCGGGGCGTTTGGCGCCCTTTGGCTGCTCGACCTGGGAGGTAAGTCCGGGATCTACCCGCCGATCCCGGCGATGAACATCAACCTGTTCAGCCAGATCGGGCTTGTGCTGCTGATCGGACTGGTGACCAAAAATTCCATCCTGCTCGTGGAATACGCCAACCAGCGGACCCGCGCCGGCACCGATTCCCACTCCGCGATGGAGGAGGCCGGCCGCGTGCGGTTGCGCCCGATCCTGATGACCGCCTTCTCGACCATCGCCGGCATCCTACCCATCGCCATCGGCTTCGGCGCCGGGGCGGAAAGCCGCCGTCCGATGGGCGTCGCCGTCGTCGGCGGGATGCTGAGTTCCACCTTCCTGACGCTTTACGTCATCCCGGTGGTTTACACGCTGGTCGATGACCTCGCGCTGAAGTTCAAGGGCAAGAAGGCGGCCTCGCCGGAACCCGCCCTCACCGACGAAGCATTGCCGGTGAAATAATCTCCCCTCCCTCACTGGTCATCGGACCTTGGTCATTTCCCCACCGTGCTCCCCGACATCCGTTCCCAAACCCGCGACGCCCTCGCCGAACAGTTCAAGGCGTGGAACGAACCGGCCTATCGCCTCGACCAACTGCTCAACTGGCTCTACACGCGCCGCGCCGCCGGCTGGGACGAAATGACCAACCTGCCGCGGGCGCTCCGCGAGAAGCTTGCCGGCGCCTTCAGCCTGGGGTTGCCCGCCGTCACCAAGGTCCAGGGGGCGCGCGACACCACGCGGAAGTTCCTCTGGCGCCTCGCGGACGGCAGCTTCGTCGAAAGCGTGCTGATTCCCGCCAACCCGGCGCTTTACGGCGAACGCAGCGACCGCCACACGCTCTGCATTTCCACTCAGGTTGGCTGTGCCTACGGCTGCCGGTTCTGTGCCAGCGGCCTCGATGGCTGGAAGCGTAACCTGGAACCCCACGAAATTGCCGGCCAGATCCTCGCGGTGGAGCGCTGGAACGCCGGCCTGCCTGCCGACCAGCGGGTCGAGGCCGACCGCGTGGTGAACAACATCGTCGTGATGGGCATGGGCGAACCCATGGCCAACTACGACCACCTGATGACCGCATTGCGCTCGCTCAACGCCCCGTGGGGTGCCGGCATCGGCGCGCGCAAGATCACCATTTCCACCAGCGGGGTCGTGCCACGCATCCGCGACCTGGCCGACGAACCGGAGCAGTTCCGCCTCGCCATCTCGCTGCACGGCGCGACCGATGACGTCCGCGTCCAGATCATGCCCATCAACCGCAAGTATCCGCTCCGCGACCTGACCGCGGCCTGCGAATACTACGTCGAGCAGAAGGGGAAGATGATTACCCTCGAGTAT
>JBIIUN010000352.1:0-5411 GCA_044339945.1 Kapaibacterium sp. (SeqCode) | reverse complement strand
CGCCTTGACCGACCGGTCGGTGTCGCTGCTAAGAATCAGCGGCACCGGCTGGGCGTAGGGCCACATCTGCCACGTCAGCCTGACCAGGCCGTTCGCGCCGGCAGCGCCGTCGATCGCGATCTCGTAACGGACCCCGGCCCGGACGCCAAACTTCACCCAACTGGCCGCGCCGGGACTGGGATGGTCATCATCCTGCTCGACGATTCGCTTCAGGCCGTCAAACGGCTTCAGCGGATCGGGCGGGCCAGGCGGGCCACCCTTCATCTCCCGTTCGTAGGCGTAAGCCGACAGCAGCGTGTCGAATCCGCTGCCCGCCGTGGAAAAGGTCACGACGCCATTGGTGGTGGGAATCCAGGACACCCAGACGGACGCCCCACCCCGCTTGCCGCCATGCCGTGGTTCCGACGGTTCCCGCGTCGCGCCAGCGCTGTTCGCCGTGCCGTTGCCATTGTCCCCCACCAACAGGCCGCGGGCCGCGAAGGCATCCGCAATCGGCAGGTCCGCGGCCGCACCCCGGCCCACGGCCAGCAGCGCGACGCCGACCAGCGCACGGAGAACATTGGATTTCACGCGACGAAACATGGAACAGACCGGCGGAGGTTAACCTTCGGGGCGACCCCGACTCAAGGCATCGCCCCGTGGTCTCGGTCCCGCAAGTGCAGGCTGGATGCCAGTGCGCCCGCAACGGCCGCATTCAGCCCAATCACCCCGTATTCCGCCGATTCCGCCGAAGATTCGCTCCGAAACCGGACCGTCGCCGGTCCGATCCCGCACCGGCCGCGCCAGGTCCGGTCACGAGCCTGGCTAGGCCGGAGCTGCAAACGAAGGGGCGGCCAGGGCGGCGCTGAGCTGCTGAAGCTGGTTCGGGCCGGTCACCACCGCGATCCGAGCCGGCAATCCGGCGGGCGTGGGCAAGTTGCCAGTGAGGAGGAAAACCGGCAGTTGCGGTCGCAGGGCGGGGCCCACGAGGGCGTTGGTGCCGGCGAACGGCGCGGCGATGATCAGGGCCGCCGGTGCCAAGCGACGTGGCGCCAAGGCGGCCCGGGCGGCCGCCTCGGAACTGGCCACGAGCACCCGGTAGCCGAGCGATGTGAGTTCCTGCCGGAGCAGTTCGCCCACGGACTGGTCCTCACTCGCGACCAGCAGCAGTTGCCGGTCGCCGCCGGCGGAGGCGGAAGTGCCGGTCGGGACGGCGATGGCCCCGACCGGGGCCGCGGGCAGGTAAACTTCGAACTCCGTGCCCACGCCCGCCTCGCTTTTCACCACAATGAATCCGCCGTGTTGCCGGACCAGCAGCGCGGTGGTGGCGAGACCCAGGCCGGTGCCGCGGCCGGCCGGTTTGGTGGTGAAGAAAGGCTCGAAGAGGCGGGCCCGGATGTCCGGCGGCATGCCGGCACCGGTGTCGGCGACCAGCACCATGACGTGCCGGCCGGGCCGCGCCTCGGGACTGAGCCGGGCTGCTTCCTCCGCGTCGAGTTCCACGTTGTCCGCCGCGAGGCTGAGTTCGCCGCCGGTCGGCATCGCGTCGCGGGCGTTCACGCAGAGATTGAGCAGCACTTGATGGAGCTGCGTGGGCTGCCCGAGCACGGGCCAGAGGTCTTCCGGCAGCATGGCGCTGAGCCGGATGCCCGCCGGCAACGTCTCGCGCAGGGCGCGTTCCATCTCGCGGACCAGTTCGCCCACGGCAAGCACCTGCCGGTCGCCGGCCTGGCCGCGGGAGAAGAGCAGGACTTGCTTCACCATGTCCGCGCCGCGGCGGGCGTGGGTCTCCATCACGTCGAGCATCCGGCGAAGGTCGTCCGCCTCGGTCCGCCGGCGCAGCAACTGGACGCCCATAAGCACTGGCGCGAGGGCGTTGTTGAGGTCGTGGGCCATGCCGCTCGCGAGGGCACCGGCGGCTTCCAGTCGCTGCGCGCGGAGGACCTGTTCCTGGAGGCGCCGCTGCTCGGTGACGTCGGTGTTGATCTGAAGGATTTCGCGGGGTTCGCCGTGGTCGTCGCGGATCAGGGTCCAACGACTTTCCACGGTCAGGTCCCGGCCGTCCCGGGCGCGCTGCTGGAGTTCCCCGGACCAATCGCCCCGTTCGACCACCCGGCGGCGGGCGTCGGTCACCGACAGCGTGTCGTCGCTCGTATCCGCCACGGGCCCCGCGTCGCCGTAGAGTTGGCGGGCGCGCGGGTTCAGGTAGGTGACTCGGCCCGCGAGGTCGGTCACTAGAATGGCGTCCTGCGCCTTGTCGATCAGCGCGGCTTGTTCGCGGATTTTGGCGAGCATGCGGCGGCGCTGGCGGAACCAGTTCACCGACTGGACCAGCACCGACGCAAACAGGGCGCCCGGCAACTGGAGGAGCGCGACAATGAGCCAGGGGAACCACAGCCGCTGCGCCATGCCGGCGAGGACCAATCCGGCCAGGCCGAGTTCCAGGCCCACGGTGGCCGCCGCCGCCGGCAGCGGACGCAGGCGCGACAAACTGAAGGCGCAGCCGAACGCCGTGGCCACGAGCACGGCGAGCTCGACGCCCCGCGGCCAACGGCGCAGCCAGTCGCCGCGGACAAGGTTGAGCATCTCCGTGGCGTGGGTCTCGACGCCGGGCATGAAGGGCAGTCCCGGGCTCCAGGCGGAAAACGGGCTGCGCCATTCGTCTCGGCGTTCGTCGAACTGCCCGGCGGCGGGCCGCGCGCCGACGATCACGATGCGGTCGCGGAAGAATTCGTCCGGCACCGTCGCCGGTTCGAGCGCGTCGCTGAAGCTGACGTTCGGAATCGTGAAGGGCGGTCCGTAGTAGTTCAGCCAACGTTCCTCGGCCGTGGCCCCGTGGGTTGCCTCCAGGCCCAACCACTGCGCGGTGGCCCACGTGAGGCTGGGCAGGTTGCGGCCGGTGAAGCCCGGGAAATGTTCCCGCACCACGAGGTCGGGATCGATCTTCGCGAAGACGAATCCGTGGCCGGCGGCGGCGGCGAGCAGGTTCGTGGCCGGCAGGATTTCGCTGCGCTGCCAAACCGTGGCGACGTCGCCGCGATCGTGTTCCGAGCGGTGCCATTCCGCGCCGAGGAAGACGCGGCCATTGGCGCGAAAGGCGTCGGCAAGTTCCGCGTCGGCGGACGGGTCGGCGGACGGCGCTTCAAACAGGATGTCGAAGATCACCGCCCGCGCCCCGGCGGTGGTCAGGCGGCGAACCAATTGGGCATGTAGCCGCCGGTCGAGCGGTGCGGACGGATCCTGGCCCGTCTGCATGAACGTGCGCAGGTCGAGGTAAACCAATGCTACGGGCCAGCGGGGTGAATCCGCCGCGGAAGCCGCGACCGGGCCGCGCAGCGCGAGGGCGGCATCGTAGCTTTGGCGGACTAATCCGGTGCCCCGGCCATCTGGTCCCATGAGCGCGAGCCAGGAAAGCAACGCCAACGCGGCGGCCGTCAGGACGACGGGCAGCAGAGGCCGGAGCTGGAACTGGCGGACGGGCACGCGGGGCAACGGTAAGCGGACTGGAGCTGGCGAAACAGCAGGGAACGGAGGAAACAAAGCGGCACGACATTCAAGGCTTCACGGCGTCCCCGGCCGGCGATGAGGTTTGGAGACTTGTTGCAGCAGACGTGAAGGGGTAGCGTCGCCACATGAGGACCTTGACCGTCGAGGAAGCAGGAGCGGGCTTGGGGAGTTGGGTGGAACGGGCGCTGGCGGGCGAGCAGATTCAAATCCGCCGGGGCGACGGCGTGGTCGAATTGCGCCCAACCAAGCCGGCCGCCGCGCCCGAGGCAGAACCGTTGCCCCCGCGCGAGGCGCTGCGGCGCTTGCAGGGCGAAACCCGCCTTAGCGCGGAGCAAGCGGCGCGTTATCTGCAGGCGGTGCGCGAGGAGCGTCTGTTCGCGGAAGACCGTCGTGAGGAGATTTAAACGGTTCAGCTGCTTGATTGAGGTGTTCAAAGGTTTCAAAAGCGACGACCGATGAGCAGCCAAGGGCCAATGATTCCGAGGCATTAGCATGGCAAGGCTGCGTGAAATCCGTGCGTCATTCGATCGGGAAGGCATTGTGGTGTATCAGGCGTTTTCCCCTGCCATCGCGGATGCCGCTCTCCGGAGTCAACGCTTCGTCGAGCCGTTTTCGATGGGCCGGATGACGTGGATCAAGCCGTCGTTCCTTTGGCTGATGCACCGGAGCAACTGGGGTCTGAAGAGCGGGCAGGAACGCACTTTGGCCGTTACAATTACGAGGTCCGGCTGGGAGCAGGCACTTGGGCAGGGTGTGTTGACGGTGTATGAAGAACGTGTGTTCCGCTCCAAAACGGACTGGGACCGTCAGTTTCAGTCGGCATCCGTTCACATTCAGTGGGATACCGAACGCAATCTACGAGGTGCAGGACTCGGTCAATACAGCATCCAGGTGGGTCTCAGCCGGCAGGTCATTCGCGAGTATGTCGAGAATTGGACCCTGCGGATTGAGGATTTGACTCCGAAGGTGGCCAAGATGCGCGATTTGCTACGAAGCGGAAGGGCCGACGAAGCCAAACGTCACCTGCCTTCTGAACGGCTTTACCCAATCTCTGAACCGTTGGCCCACAGGCTTTTCATCGGGTGATTCCCGTCGGCGTAGTTTAGAAGTTCAGCCGGACGCTGGCGACGAAGGTCCGTTCGCGGGGGAGCGGCGTGAGGAGGTTGAGCGGATTCAGCCGGTAGTCCTGGTCGGCCAGGTTGAGGATGCCCACCCGGAGTTCGGCCGCCCGGCGGGTGAAGCGGTAGCCGGCGAACACGTTGTGCTGCCAGAACTCGTCGCCAGGGCGGGCCGGCGCGTAACCGCCGTTGTCCTGCTGGAACCAGTCGCTTTCCCACTGCGCAAAGAAGCCGCTGGCGTGATTGAAGCGCGCGAAGATCCCGACCTGGTGCAGCGTGGCGGTCTCGTTCTGTTCCAGCGCGGCGAGCCCGTTCGCGCCGGCGGGCAGGCCGGGGAAGCGGCCGGTCAGTTCCGCCTCGCTCACGCGGTAACGCGCACCCACCGACCAGTCGTCCCCGAGCAACTGGGTCGCGTAGACGCCGACGGAACGTTCCTGGAAGGCGAGCGTCTGCGTCGCGAAATCCACCGTGTCAGCCACGGGCACGGGCAGCGAATTGGACACTGCGCCGACCTCGCGGGTGCCATCGGACCGAAGTTGTTCGGCCTCGACGCCAAGATAGGTGCCGGCGCCGAAGGATTGATCGAGCCCGACGCCGAGGGTCTCGAATTCGGTTCCGGGAACGAGTCCGGCGACGCCCTCGGGAATCAGGCTGCGCAAGGCCTGGTTGAAGCCGGCAACCTGCGCCGGTTCGAGCCGGACGCTTTGGTCGAAGTAGAGTCCGCCGAGCGAACGGGTCCACGCGGCGCGCAGGTGGGTGTGTTCCAGAGGCGACCAGGTGAGGCCCAGTTTCGGGGCCACGAGGTCG
>JBIIUN010000351.1:0-5412 GCA_044339945.1 Kapaibacterium sp. (SeqCode) | reverse complement strand
CCTTTCCAACCTGCGGCAGCTCGGCCTCGGGGTGGCAATGTATGCAGGTGACAACCGCGATTCGTTCCCGCTGTCCGCCCACCAGAAGTTTTCCTGGCTGGGAACCCTCGCCGCCTACGGGCTCACGAACACCTACCGCTGCCCGCTCGACACGAACCAAGTCCGCCGGACGAGCTACGCCATCAACGATTTCCTGACGCCCCATCCCTACGGCGCGACCGAACTGGACTTCTCCCGCAGCGTCTTCCTGCCCTCGCCCGCCGAGACGATGCACCTCGCGGAAGCCCGCGAGGACTTCGAGGGCACCGACCATTTCCATTTCGCCGACACCGCCGGCGGCGGCTTCACGACGAACTCCTTCGCCGGCCAGGTCGCGGTGAGCCGTCATCGCCGGGCCGCCAACTACCTTTTTGCCGACGCCCATGTGGAGGGACTCCGCTGGGCCAAGGTCATCACCCTTCTCGGTCCGCCGGTGACGCGCTTTGTGCGTCCCGACGGCCAGGAACCAAAACCATAAACACAACACTGCTAGGATGAATACACAGCGAATCCTGCTCCCCGCCGTCCTCGGCGCCGTTCTCGGCACCGCGGCCGTGCAGGCGCAGCACATCAACGCCGGCGCGCTCGGCACGAACCAGGGCGACCAGCTCTACTTCGAGAACGGCGCGAGCTTCGTCAACACCTCGGGCTACACCAAGACGCTGACTTACGCGGCACCTACGTCGGCTACATCCAGGGGAGCATCACGTTCACCGCCTCCGCCCGGACCGCGTTGGGCGGCGAGACGCCGTCTCCCACCGCGGCCGCGCTCGGCAGCTTCCTCGAATTGGGCATCGTCTCGGTGACCGGCCCGGACGGCGGCCAGTTCGCCTTTTGGGACACCGGCGCCACGACCCCGACCTTCAGCTATGCGTCGGGCTTCAGCGTGGCTTCGCCGGTCTCGACCTGGGACCTCAGCGATCCCGCCACAGCCGGTGATCCGGGCGAGGATCCGTTCGGCCACCTGCACGGCCGCCGCCTTACGGCCACCGTGCCCGGCAACTACACCGTCGGCTTCAAGATCGTGGACACCTCGGTCAACGGAACCGGTGGCGGTCCCATCCACAGCGCCTCGGAGACGTTCCTCGTGAACTTCAGCGCCGTGCCGGAGCCCGAGGAATATGCCGCGGTCGCCGCCGCCGCCCTCGTGGGCTTTGCCCTGTGGCGTCGGCGTGCGAATCGCGCCTGAGGTCCGCACAACATCGGGTGTGGGGGCGCAAGCAGCGCGCCGGACTGGACCGGTGCCGGGAAGCATTCCCGGTCCAGCCCTAGGAAAGCGCCGCTTGGCCCCACACCCCTCCATTCTTTTGAACCTGTTTCCATGAGCAATGCCGCATTTCCCCTCGCCCTGATCCCTCTCTGCCTGCTGGCCCCGGTCGCGGCGCAGGCCCAGCACGCCCACGTCAACGCCGGGGCGCTGGCCACGACGCCGGGCTCCCAGCTCAATTTCGCCAATGGCGCCCGCTTCAGCGCCGACTCCGGCTACGCCGTCCCGCTCAAGCTGGCGACCAACGGCCCCTACGCCGGCCACCACTACGGCTCGATCACGTTCACCGCGCTGCCCTCGACCGAATTCAACGGCGGACCGACGCCCGGCCACGCAATGCCCGGCGCGCATCTGGAACTCCGGGTGGTGTCGGTCAGCGGACCGGAAGGCGGCCGCTTCGGCTTCTGGGAAACGCCCGGTGACGAACTTGACGGCACGGAACTCACCTTCAGCGTGCCCGTCGGCGAGACGGCCGGAACCCGGCAGTTCCCGCTGAGCGAAAACGGCGGCGGCGCCGGCGACGATCCTTACGGCCACTACCATGGCCGTTTCTTCTCCGCCACCCGGCCCGGGCTTTACCGGGTGGGTTTTCAGGCCTTCGATACGTCCGGTAACGGGCCCGGCGGCGGCCCGTTGCATGCGCCCTCCGAGATCCTGCCGCTGTATTTCCAGGCCGGAATCACCATCGCCTCCATCCGCGTCACTGAGACCGGCGTGGAAGTGGCCTTCGTCACCCAGGCCGGCAAAAACCACTTCATCGACGCCGCGGACAACCTCGCCAACCCGGATGCATGGAAGCCCGTGGCCGGGCCATTGGTCGGCGACGGCAAGCTGCTCACCGTTTCCAACCTGCCCGCGACCGCCGCCGCCGGTTACTTCCGCCTGCGCGTCGAATGAACATCCGGGTGCACGTCCATCTGCTGCTCCTGTTCAGCGGCGCCGCGGCGCTTGCGCACCAGGTGCTGTGGACCCGTTGCCTGGTGGATGTGCTGGGGGCGAGCGCCGGGACCTTTGCCCGCGTGGTCGGGGCCTTCTTCGTCGGGCTTGCCCTCGGTGGCGCCCTCGCCGCGCTCAGCCCGGCCCGGCCGGCACACGGTTGGCGCCGGGTGGTCTTCGCCGAACTGGGGGTCGCGGCGCTCGCGTTGCCGGTGCTCTTCGCGGTGCCCATCGGGGAAGAGCTGCGGGGGGCGGTGCCGGCACCGTGGCTGCAAGTCGGACTGCCCTTTCTCCTCGTGCTCCCGCCCGCCGTGCTCATGGGCCTGGTTCTGCCCGCGGCCGCGGGTTCGGTCGGCGGCCGGGCGGCGGCGGTCGGGCTTTACGCGGTGAACACGCTGGGCGGCGTGCTGGGCATCCTGCTGATCGCGCTGCTGGCGCTGCCCCGGCTGGGCACCCTGGGGAGCGGATTGCTGGCCTGCGGCTGCAACGTAGTCGTCGCCGCCCTCGCCGGAGTCTTGGCCCGGCGCGACTGGATCAGCGCCCTGCCGGCCGGGGTCCCGGCCGAACCAACGCCGGAAACCCCACTGCCCGGCCGGCGTTGGCTGGCGTTCGGCTCGGGCTTCGTGGTGCTCGGACTGGAGGTCGCGCTCCAGCACCAGTTCGCGCAGATCGCGATCAATTCGTATTTCTCCAGCGCCACGGTGCTGACGTTCGTGCTGGTCGCCTTGGTGGCCGCGGCCGCGCTGAGCGGCTGGGTCGTCCGCCGGTTTCGTTCCCTCGCGGCGGCGGTGCAGAGCCTGTGGGCGGTGACCGCGCTGCTGGTGGCCGTGCAGCCGCTGGTGTTCCGCCTCGTGCGCCCCGGGCTGGTGGCCTTGGACTACAACCTCCTGCCCGGCCCCTACTTGCTTCGCGTCACGGTTCTCGCCGCCGTTCTCTTGGTCCCGGTCTTCTTCGCCGCCGGATTCGTCTTCCCGCTCCTGCTGCGCAGCCTGCCCACCCAACCGGGCGCCGGCCCCGAGGTGGCCTCGCGCCGCGCCACCCGGCGGGGCCCCGCCCGCGAGCTGGCCGTGTTGCTGGCCGTGTTGCTGGCCGTGAATGGCCTGGGGGGCTGGCTGGGGGCGGAAGCCATGCAGGAGCTCCTCCTGCCCACGCTGGGCCTGTGGTTGGCGCTGCCGGCGTTGGCCGGGATTTCGCTGCTCGGCTGGCTCGCGGCCGCGGGCCCGGCCGTCCTGCGCACCGTCGGACTGGCGGCAGTGATCGTTGCCGCCGGGTGGATGGGACGGCGCCTGCCGCAGGTCACGCTGGAGGCGCGCGACCGCTTGGCGGACCTCCGCGTGGGCCGCGAAGGCGTCGTGGCCACGGTGCAACGGGGGCCGGACGACTGGCGAATCGTCTTCAACAACAGCTACACGCTCGGCGGGTCAAAGGCGCAGGTGAACCAGGAACGCCAAGGTCTGCTGCCCGTGTTGTTGCACGGCCAGGCCCGCTCGGTCGCGCTGCTCGGCGTGGCCACCGGCAGCACGACGGCCGGCGCCGCCCTGCACCCGGACGTCCAGCGGATCGAGGCCACCGAGCTCAGCGAACTGGTCATCCGGTTTTCCCGAGAGCACTTCCGTCCGTTCAACCGGGACATCTTCGCCGACCCGCGGGTCACCGTCCGGCATCAGGACGCCCGCTGGGTCATGGCGGAGCAACCGGGCGCCTTCGACGTGGTGATCGGCGACCTGTTCCTCCCCTGGCGCACGGGCGAAGGCCGGCTGTTCGCCGCGGAACACTTCGCCACCGTTCACCGCGCCCTCCGGCCGGACGGCCTCTTCTGCCAATGGCTGCCGCTGTTCCAGCTCACCCGCGCGCAGTTCGAGACGATCGTGCGGACCTTCAGCCGCGAGTTTCCCGACGCGTTCCTCGTGCGCGGGGACTTCTACACGGAGCTGCCCATCGTCGGGCTCGTCGGCGGGCGTCCCCTGGGTAGCCTTGACTGGAACCTCATCCAGGCCGCGTGCGACCGGGTGCGCCGAACTGACCGCTCCCGGGACCCGCTCGTCCGCCACGCCGACGGTGTCGCCATGACGCTCATCGGCCCGGCGCCGCGGGTAGGCGAAGGCCCGGTCAACACGCTCGGCAACGGTTGGCTGGAATGGGACGCCGGCCGCAACATCGTCGGCCTGCGCACCCCTTGGTTCATCGGCGTGCCCTGCGCCGAACTGATCCGGCGGCAGCATCAGGAGGGCTTGGCCCTCGTTCCATCGGCCCGTCGGGAGGCCCACGATGCCGGCCAGTTTTTTCTGACCCTGAGCGTGGCCGACAAGGTCAAGGCGCCCGTGCTGGCCAACCTCCAGTCGCAGATCACGGAGCGCCTGCCGGAGTCGCTCCGCACCGACCCCGGCGCGGACTGGAAACACTGGCCCATGCGCCTGAAGCCGTTCGCCGCCACTCACACCGCGCCGTAAGCGGTGTCCTTTTCGCCGCCAACACAAACCACAAAACAAACAAATCCATGCAGCAATACACAACGCCCCGCCTCGCCGCCCTGTTGACGGCGGGCCTCCTCGGCACCGCGCTCGTCCTGAACGCGGCCGACAAACCGAAACATTCCGTGAAGGACGTCATGAAGGCCCTGCACAAGGGTGACGACGCCCTCGCCAAGAAGGTCAGCAAGGGCGAAGGCACCAAGGACGACTTCAAGAAGCTCGTCGAATACTACGCCGCCCTCCCGCTGAACGACGCGCCCAAGGGCGATGCCTCCAGCTGGAAAGAGAAGACCACCGCGCTGCTCGACGCCGCCAAAGCGCTCGAAGCCGGCAAGGCGGGCGCGCTCGACCAATACAAGGCGGCCGTGAACTGCAAGGCCTGCCATTCCGCGCACAAGCCGGACTGAGCCGCCATCCCTTTGCGGAGGGCGCGGCCGGGTTGCCGGTCCATGAGCGTGGTGTCCGGGTGTTTCCAACCTGCCAAAAGCGCCGCGCCCTCCGTTTCTCCCTGCGACAAATTGCCGCAAGCTGTTGCCACAATCTCCGGCAACACTATGCCCGGTCCCAAAATCGACTCATGAAGATTCACCTTTTTCTCCCGACGGTCACCGTGCTGACCAGCCTCACCTGCCTGGGTGCCGACGAACCCAAACTCCCCGCCACCGCCAACCAGACCAACTGGTTCAAGGTGACCGGCAT
>JBIIUN010000363.1:0-5314 GCA_044339945.1 Kapaibacterium sp. (SeqCode) | reverse complement strand
GTCGGCGTCCGGCACGCGCTGGCCGGTCACGACTTCGCCGATGGAATTGGCGAGGACGAACTTCAGCTCCCCTTGGATGACCTTTTTGTCCAGCCGCATGGCGTCGAACAGGGCGTCGCGCTTCTTGGGCGGCAACTTGAGGGCGACGGGCAGGCCGCAGCGCTGGAGCAGGTCGCGAACCCGGTCGGCCTCCTTTTCGGGGAAGCCCAGCATGCGGGTCGAGAGCCGCGCGGCGGCGACCTGACCGATGCTGATGGCCTCGCCATGGAGATACTCGTTGTAGCCGGAGATGGCTTCCAAACCGTGGCCCAGGGTGTGGCCCCAATTCAGTGTGGCGCGGAGCCCGGTGGTTTCAAATTCATCCGCCCCGACGACCTCGGCCTTGATGGCACAGCAGCGGGAAATGATGGTCGTGAGCGAATTGGGGTCCCGCTTGAGGATCTTGTCCAATTCACGCTCGAGCCGCCGGAAAAGTTCGGCGTCCTTGATCACGCCATACTTTACGACCTCGGCGAGGCCGGACTTGAATTCGCGGTCCGGCAGCGTGGCGAGCGTGTCCAGATCGCAAAGCACGAGGCGGGGTTGGTGGAAGGCGCCGACGAGGTTTTTTCCGGCCTTCAAGTTGACCCCGACCTTGCCGCCCACCGACGAATCGACCTGAGCCAGCAGCGTGGTGGCCACCTGCACGTAAGCCACGCCTCGGAGGTAGGTCGCCGCCAAAAAGCCCGCCAGATCGCCCACCACACCGCCGCCGAGGGCGATGATGAACGACTTGCGTTCAAGGCGCTTCATCGCCAGCTGATCGTAACAGTCGCTGACGACCTTCAGGGATTTCGAGCTTTCCCCGGCGGGGACCGTCACGACGTTCGGGACGAATCCCGCCATCTTGAGGGTCCGGACCAATTGGTCGGCATATTTGGGGCCGACGTTGGAGTCCGTGACGATGACGCAGCGTTCGCCCAGCTTCAGCCGGCGGCAGTAGTCGCCAATCTTGGACAGTAGGGCATTGCCGACGTGGATGGTGTAAGAGCGGTCACCGAGTGGCACTTGGACCGAACGCATGGGCGAACGCTATCAGGTGGCCCCGGGCAGGGAAAGCCCCGTCCGCGGCGATCAGGACTCCTCGGCCATCCGCTCGCGTGTGGCCAGACGGTCGCGCAGCTTCTTGAGGGCCGCGGCTTCCAATTGGCGGATCCGCTCACGGGTCAGTCCGAAATCGGTGCCGATTTCCTCCAACGTCCGGGGTTCGCCACCATCAAGGGCAAACCGCTCCCGCAGAATCTTTTGTTCACGGGCATTCAGCGTGTCCACCAGTTCGCGGATCAGCTCCGCGTTGGTCTCTTCGCTGACCGAAGCCCACGGCATCCGGGCGTTTTCGTCCGAAATGACATCGGCCACGCGTCCGGAATCAGAGTCGTTGCCCAAGGGCGCGTCGAGCGAGGTGGTGCCGACCAGCGCGCTTTCGCGCCAATGAGCAATTTCGTCTTCCGTAACTCCAAGAACAACAGCGAGTTCCGATTCGCGGGCCGGACGTCCATGCTTGGCCTCGAACTGATTTTCGGCGCGCCGCAACTGGGCAATCTGCTGCACCAAGTGGATCGGTAGCCGGATGGCCTTCGATTGGTTGGAAAGAGCCCGCTTGATCGACTGCTTGATCCACCATGCGGCATACGTGGAGAGCTTCGCGCCTTTCGTGGGGTCAAACCGCTCAACGGCCCGCATCAGGCCGATGTTGCCTTCGTTGATCAGATCCAACAGGGGAAGGCCGTAGTCTTCGTATTCGCGGGCGATTTTCACGACCAAACGCAGATTGGCCTTGATCATGTGTTCGCGGGCCGCCTCGTCGCCGGCTTGGACGCGCCGGGCCAGTTCGATCTCCTGCTGCGGCGTCAGCAGCGCGGTTTCGACAGCCTCGCGGAGATAAAGGCGCAAGGACGTGTTTTCATCCCAAGTGCCCCGCTCACGCACGGGCAACTGCGACGGCAGTTTGACGGTCGAGTCACGCTTCACCTCGCCAATGGGGGAGGCATCAGGGACGATGACCACGTTGGCATCGCGCACATTGGCCGGATTGATGGTCAGCGGTTGACCGGCGGCGGCCAAGGGCTTGCTGACCACCGGCGGCTTCGCGGCTTCCGGAGCCGGCTTGACGGAGCGGCGCTTAGGCTTGAGCGCACGGGTGGTCGCCGGCTTGGACTGGCGTTTGGCCACCTTGACACTCGTTACCCGCCGCGTGCGGGCGGCCTTGCCCGGCTTGGTGGTTTTCCTGGTGATGTGTGCGCTCGCCTTCATATGTGCTCGCTTGGTTTGTTTTGCCGCCAAATTGTTCGAAACTTCCCGCACGAAAGTTGCCAACGGGCTGTTGTTGTCGGGTTTTTCACCCGCAGATTCAGACTAGCACCGGCTGGGCCATGTCTCAGTCCGCCCCCAAGAGGTTGGATGTTCAGCAAATCGGTCAATTTTACTCCGATTTAAACCTGCAATTCGTTCTTTCTCGAAGGTTTTGGTGCCATGTCGGCCACCCGGACAGCGCCGTGGTGTCACAGTTGGCCCACTGGACGGCTCAGGCGACCGCCGTCTTGCCGAAAGTGCCTTGGGAACTGCTTCCCAGCTTGTTCCGGACCTCGCTGACCACCCGTTCCACGGACAGGCCGTATTTGTTCCGCAGATAATCGACGGAACTGGCGTGTTCGATGAACTGGTCTGGCCATGCTACGCGGGTGACCGGCGTCTTGATGCCCGCCTCGTTGAAGGATTCCAGGACGGCGCTGCCGTAACCGCCAGCCAGCACGTGATCCTCCATGGTGATGACCAAGTCGGCTGCGTTACCGAAAAAGTGATGCACCGAGGCGTCGATCGGCTTGAAGAAGCGCGGATTTACGACCGCGACGTCGAACCCGTCCTTGGTAAGGATTTCTGCTGCCTGTTTTGCCAACGACAGCATGGGACCCAGACCGAAAATGGCCACTTTACGGCCTTGGTCGTTGGCAAAGTGCTTCACGATTTCAGCTTTGCCGATTTCGACGACGGAGGCTTGTTCCTTGATGGCGACACCCTCGGCATTGCCCCGAGGATACCGGATGGCCACCGGATGATTCTGGAGCGTCGCCGTGAACATCATGTCCTGCAGTTCGTCCTCGTTGGCCGGCGCCATGCCAACGATCTCCGGAAGGCAACGGAGGTAGGCGATGTCGAACAGACCGTGGTGGGTCGGTCCGTCATTCGCACTCAGGCCTGCCCGATCCATGCAGAAAATCACCGGCAGGTTTTGGAGGCATACGTCGTGATGAATGCAGTCGTAGGCCCGCTGCAGGAACGTGCTGTAAATGGCCACAACTGGGTGGAAGCCCATCGTGGCCATGCCGGCCGCGAAAATCACCGCGTGCTCCTCGGCGATGCCGACGTCGTAATACTGCTGGGGAATTGCCTGTTCGAGCAGCTTGAGGCTGGTGCCGGTCGGCATGGCCGCGGTGATGCCCACCACGTTTTTGTTCTGCTGGCACAGCTTGACCATCGTCCGCCCGAAGACGTCCTGCCACATCGGGGCTGCGCCCGGCTTTGGGGCCGGAGTCTGGCCGGTTTGGACATCGTAGGGTCCCAAGCCGTGGAACTTCTCGGGGTGCTTCAAGGCCGCCTCAAATCCGCGCCCTTTTTGGGTCAGGACGTGAATGACTACGGGCTCATTGCAGGTCTTGGCGAATTCCAGGGTGCTGATGAGCTGGGCCAAGTTGTGGCCGTCAATCGGCCCGAGATAACGGAGGCCGAATTCCTCGAAGAGCAGCGCCGAACCGTGGCCGCCCCGTCCGTCCGCGTCCACCTTGCCGCCCGTCTGCTCCAGGCCGACGGCATTGGCGACGCCTTTGAGCGCTTCCTCGGCCTTCTGGCCCAGCATGGAAACCAAGTCGCCCTGGGGTAGCTTCTTCAGCCAGTGGCTGAAGTCCTCGCGAATCCGGTTGTAACGCGGATTCGTCGTCAGTTTGCCCAAGTAGGTGGAAATGGCCCCAACATTCTTGGCGATCGACCACTCGTTGTCGTTCAGGATGCCGATGAACTTCTTCGTCGTGTGGGCGATGTTGTTGAGGGCTTCAAAGGAAATTCCGTTCGTCAGCGCGGCGTCGCCAAACACGCAGACCACGTGCTCGCCGGTTTTGCGCTGGTCGCGCGCCGCACACATGCCCAAGGCCGCCGACAAGGCGGTCCCGGCGTGCCCGGCGCCGTAGCAATCGTGTTCCGATTCGGTCCGGAGAGCGAAACCGTTCAGTCCGTCGGTCGTCCGGATCGTATGGAAGCGATCTTTCCGGCCCGTGAGGATCTTGTGCACGTAAACCTGGTGGCTGACGTCCCAGACGAACTTGTCCTTGGGCGTCTCAAAGCACCGGTGAAGGGCGACGGTCAGCTCCACGACGCCCAGGTTCGGTCCCAAGTGCCCGCCGTTCTTGGCGAGTTTGGTGATCAGTTCGGTCCGGATGTCCGCCGCCAGCTCCACCAGCTGTTCAGGCGTGAGTTTCTTCACGTGCGACGGATGATCTACCATGTCGAGATAACGGCTCATTCTTGTTAACTGTTCGTGGAAATTCGGCGAATTCCCGGCCGGTGCAAGTGGCCGGACCGCTTCGTCAATCGGCCAATTCGGCTTTCCCGGCGTCGAGCGGGCCCAATTCCAGCCGGCCGCCAAGGGTTTTCTCCAGCTTCTGGACGCGGACTTCGGCGTCGGCCAGCTGAGATTGGCAATGCTGCGCCAACCGGGTGCCTTCCTCGAACCGGGCCAGCAATTGTTCCAACGGCAGTTCGCTGGTTTCCATCGCCTCGACGATGGATTCCAGTTTCTTGAGGGCCTCTTCGAACGGAAGCCCAGCCTCCGGTGAGGCGGCTTTCGCTACCTTGGACACGCGGCGGGAAGCTAGGGCCATCGCCGGGACCTTGCCTAGCATTGTTTCGTGCTGACCGGGGGTAGCGCGGGCCAGGTCGGACGAGTTTCCTCGGCTGCCGGTCTGCGGCCGAGCGCCCCACTTTCGGTCAAGCGATGATTTCTGTGACGACGCGGGGATCTTCGAACCCCGTCAGACGTTGATCGAGGCCATTGAAGCGGTAGCTGAGACGCTGATGGTCGAGGCCGACGAGTGCAAGGATCGTGGCGTGCAGGTCACGCACGTGGACGCGGTTCACGGCGGCCTTGAATCCGATCTCATCGGTTTCGCCGTGGTGAAAGCCGCCCTTCACGCCACCGCCCGCGAACCAGACGGTGAAGGCGTGGGGGTTGTGGTCGCGGCCCGGCTTGTCGGCCTTCTGGGAGATGGGCAGACGGCCGAATTCG
>JBIIUN010000240.1:0-7535 GCA_044339945.1 Kapaibacterium sp. (SeqCode) | reverse complement strand
ACGGGCTGATCCGTTTCCAACGCGAAGCCCCGGTGATTGCCGACAAGATCGTTGTGACAGTCCCAACTGAGCTGGTTCTCCATGCCGCCGGAGTAGATCTGCACGAACCGGACGCCGCGCTCGACCATACGACGGGCCATGAGGCATTGCGTAGCGATGTGCGCGCAGTGCTTCTGGTCGAGACCGTAGAGGCGCTGGATGTGCTCGGGCTCGCGGCGCACGTCGAAGGCGTCGGGCGCCGCAGTCTGCATCCGGTAGGCCAGTTCGAAGCTATCGATGCGCGCGGCGAGTTCGCTCTCGATAGGCGAACCGCCGAGGGACTCGCGGTTCAAATCGGCGAGCAGGTCGAGTTGGGCGCGCTGCCGGCTGTCGGTGAGCGCCGCGGCCCGTTTCAGGTTGTCGATGGGTTCGCCCTGTGGCCGTAGCCAGGTGCCCTGATAGACGCTCGGAAGAAATCCCGCGCCCCAATTGCTGGCGTTGCCCTTGGGCAGGCCGCGGTTGAGCGGATCGCTCATCACGACGAAGGAAGGCAAGTTGTCGCTCTCCGAACCCAACCCGTAGGTCACCCAGGAGCCCACGCAGGGAAACCCCATGCGGGTGGCGCCGGTGTTCATCATGAACAGGGCGGGCGAATGGTTGTTGGACTGGGTCCAGCACGAGTGGATGAACGACATCTTGTCCACGTGGCGGGCCAGGTGCGGGAACAGGTCGTTGGCCCAGGTGCCGCTCTGGCCGTGCTGGCGCCAGGCGAAGGGCGACTTCATGAGCGGCCCGACGTCGTCCTGGAAGAACCCGGTCTTGTTGTCGAAGCCGGCGAGCTGCGTGCCGTCCCGCCTCACCAGCTCAGGCTTGTAATCCCAGGTGTCCACCTGGCTGGGACCGCCATTAGCGAAGATCCAGATGACGGATTTCGCGCGGGCGGGGAGTTGAGGAATCCGCGCGGCGAGCGGATTGACCGAGCCGGCTTCGGCCGGATTCAGCCGCGCGAGCAGCGACGACAGGGCGAGCCAGCCGAAGCCACCACCGGCGCGTTGAAGCAGTTGCCGGCGGCTGAGCATCGTTCCCGCCGGAGCCGACGTGAGGAGGCTCTGATTCACCGAGGAAGAATCAGACTCGTTACCTTGTCTCCCGCTGGTGTCGAAAGGATTCATGGTCAAGGCAGGTAGGCGAATTCGTTGAGGCCAAAGAGCGCCTGACAGAAGTCGGCGAGCGCAAGCATGGCGGGTTCAGATTTGCCTTCCGCCTGATAGCTGGAGTGTTGGCGGGCGAGGAAGCCTTGTCCCCGGCTCAACTCCCGTTCACCGGGGTTGCGTCCAAGGGTGAGTTGGAATGCGCGTTCGAGCTGTGCCACGTCGCTGGAGCCGGTTTCGCGGATGAGGCGTTGGGCCATCGTTTCGGCCCAGTTGCGGACCTGCGGGCCGTTGAGGAGGAACAGCGCCTGCGGGGCGACGGTCGTCGTGGGCCTCGAACCCTGGCTGACGAGTGGCTCCGGCAGGTCGAAGGCCACCATGGACCCGACGAGTTCGCTACGCTTCACGGTGAAGTAGATGCTTCGGCGCGGGCTCCGCTCGTCCTTGCTGCCGGCGCCGAACAGGCTGCCGTCAAGCGCGCCGCTGACGCTGAGGATGGAGTCACGGATGGCTTCGCCCTCAAGCCGGCGGGGCACATGGCGGGTCAGGAGCTGGTTGGCCGCGTCGGCGGCGATTTTGGCGGGCGAGGCTCCCGCCGACTGCCGGTAGGTGGCCGAGGTCATGATGAGCTTGTGCAGCGGCTTCAATTGCCAGCCGTTGCGCACGAACTCGCCGGCGAGCCATTCGAGTAGCTCCGGATGCGTGGGCGGCGTGCCGGTGTGGCCGAAGTCATTGGGCGTGGGCACGAGCCCCTGACCGAAATGATGCTGCCACACGCGGTTGACCGCGACACGGGCGACGAGTGGTCCGGCGCCGACTTCCAGATCGGTCATCCATGCGGACAACGCGCTGCGTCGGCCGGAGAACCTGGCGCCGTTCGGCGGCGGTGCTTGCCAATGCTGTTCCGTGAGCGAGGCCCGCGTGAGCACCGGGAGAAATCCCGGGGTGGCGATGCCGTTCTTGAGGTCCGAGTTGCCGCGCCGGAGGAAATGGGTGTGCTCCAGGAAATCGGCTCCTTGCGTGTGCATGCGATGCGGCGGGAAGCCCTCGCCGCAAATGAACACTTTGGTCCGGCCATCTGGTTTGCCGGCGGCGTGCTTCTCCAGTTCGGCGGTGCGGGCCTGCCAACCGGCGTCGCGGCGCTTCCACCAGTCGAACAAGACCGCGCGATCGGCGGCGGTAAGGCGGTTGGCGAAGCCGGATTCACCGGCCTGCCGTAGCATCGTGGCGATGTTGGCGGGCAGCAGCGAGCCCTTGAGCGACGGCGTGGCCTCGTCGGTCACTGCAAGCCTCGGCCGGCCGATGTGGTGGCGGGTGTTGACGCGGAACTCGAGTTTCACCGTGACGACGGCAGCGCCGCGGGTCTCGACCGGTTCGGCGAAGGTGAACACGGCCGAGTGATCCTTGCCGAACTGCGGGTCCACGGCCCAACCGGTCTGTGGATTGTCGTCGAGCGAGGCGGCCACCGAGAGGCCCTCCTTGTTCTGCTCAAAGTCGGCTTCGGCTTTGGCGAGCTTGATTTCGCGCTCGGCTGTTTCACCCGATTTCACCAGCACCCGGATCCGGCTGAGGGCGAAGTTCGCGTTGTCCGCCCGCCCGGGGCCGTTGCCCTTCATCGAAGGATGCGCCAGCGCGTCGAGGCGAAGGCCGGTGATCCGTGGCAGGGGCGTCGCGGCGGTGAAGGTGTATTCGTCCTGATCGGCGTTTTTGCCCTCGGCCAGGAACGAACCGTCGTCGAGGGCACGGAACATGGCGCCGCCCTGTGAGATCCGGTTGGTGGGCTCCAGCAGGGTCCAGCCCGAGCCGGCGGCGAGCGTCGCGCCGCTTTGCAGCCACTGGTCGAACTGCGGCTTCAGGGACTGCTCTTCGCTCGCCAGGGCCGCGAGCAGCGGGGTTCGTCCGGCTTCCCAGGCCTTCACCCGGTCACGCGTCGCTTCGGGATCGAGATCGAGGTCCACCACGCTGCGCACCGTCGTGGTGAAGGTCGCCGCCATCCGGTAATAGTCGCGGGCGGAGATGGGATCGAACTTGTGGTCGTGACAGCGCGCGCAGCCGACGCTGAGGCCGAGGAACGCGGCGCTGCTCGTGGACAGCATGTCGTCGAGCGCGTCATAGCGGGTGCGCTCGACTTCGTTGGCGGTGATCTGCGTCGGGAAGACGCCGGCGCCGAGGAAACCGGTGGCGGCGAGCGCCTGCGGGTTGTCCGGTGCGAGTTCGTCGCCGGCAAGCTGCCAGCGGAGGAAGTCGGTGAACGGCAGATCGCGGTTCAGCGCCCGGATCACGAAGTCGCGGTAGTGAAAGGCGCCGGGGCGGTCGTAGTCGTGCTCGAAGCCTGAGCTCTCGGCGAAGCGGGCCACGTCGAGCCAGTGCCGCGCCCAGCGTTCGCCGTAGTGCGGCGATGTCAGCAAACGGTCGATGAGCCGCGGCCACGCATCGCGGGAAGCATCCTGCGCAAACGCCGCCACCTCCTCCGGCGTGGGCGGCAGGCCGAGCAGGTCCAGGGAAGCGCGGCGAATCAGCGTGCGCGGGTCGGCGCTCGGATTCAGCACGAGCCCATTGGTTCGGGCGCGTTCGGCGATGAAGCGGTCAATCGGATGTGACGAGGATGCCGGGCCACCGGGCGGCTCCACGGCGGCCAGCGGCCGGAAAGACCACCAGTCCCGGTCCGCGGCGCTGACGCCACCTTTCGCCGGAATCGCGGCACCGGCTACGAGCGGCTCGTCGTAGGGCGCGCCGTCGTTGATCCAAGACTCCAGCGTGTCGAGCGACGCTGCGGGCAGCTTGGGCGTCTTGTCCGGCATGGGCGGTTCCTCGTCGTGTCGGACGAGGCGAAGCAACCGGCTCTCCGTTGCCTTGAACGGAACCACGACCACGCCATCCACCCCGCCCTGGAGCAATCCTTCGCGGGTGACGAGATTGAGTTCGCCCTTGGTCTTCTCGCCGCCGTGGCAGGGCAGGCAGTGTTCGGTCAGCAGCAGGCGCACCTGCTGCTGGAAGGTCGCCAAACCACGCGTCATCCGCTCGGCGTGGTTTGCGGGCAGCTCGGCACCCTGGGCCGGGACGAGCGAAGCGAACCCGACAAGGGCGGCCGCGACGACCAGCCGGAGCGGCGGCTGGCGAGCCGCCTTGTGGCGGCTGGAAATCCGCCCCTCCGGTGAGATGGCACTGATACTCGGAGACTGCATTGGTGGAACCGGCGCAGCATTGGCTGGCACGCGGTTGGGCTCAATCCACAATGTGGCGAACCATGGCCGGCTTCGTTGAGAGCGGGTCGTTTGGGACGGCCTCCATTGGTGGCAGGTGAACTCCGTTGGGGATACTGGGGAGGCAGAGAAGTGCGGTGTGGGGGTCGCGCACGGTGTTCGGGCCGAGTTCATCATGGCGGCCAACTGCCAGAGGGTGCCGTCGGAATGCTCTGGATGACCGTCAGAGAAATGGTTGTCGGCAGCTGCAGTGTGAAGTCGAGGGCTGGGCCGGCGCCTGAACTCAAAAATGGGTGTTACCCAAGGCCGGGCCGGAAAGGGCTCCGGTGGATTACAAGGGGTGTTACTGGGGCGAGCCGTTGGTAGTTAACGGGCACTGGCGGTTCACGCTAGGCATCGGTGATCGCCCAGTATTTTTCCGGCTCCGGCGGCAGTAATTGTGAACGCTCTTAGCGGCCGGGCGGCTACTCGCCACCGTCATCGCCGCGGCGTTCCCATTTGCGCAGCGCCCGTTCGGGCAGGCTCCGGTCGGCTACGGCGTGGTAGGTGCCGGGGCCGAAGGTGTCCGTGATCGCGGCCTCCAGGGCGTTGGAGGGGGCGACCGAGAAATGGCTGTTTGGCTCAATGTAGGCGGTCTGACCGCCGGGCAACCGGAGGGCGAGGAACAGAGTGACGGACCCCTTGTGCGCCTCGATCACGGAGCGAGCCGTTTCGAGCTTGGCCCGGTCCAGCTTGGCGGTCTCAAAGCGGAGCTGGACCTGCTTGGTCAGCTTTCGCGGGGCGTCGTCGAGTCGGAGGATGTCCTGCGGAAAAAGCTTCGGCTTGTCCTCGCCGGTGCTGACTTCGGCGGTGACGAGCAAGGCTGTGTTTGTGGCGAAGAGTTCCCGGAACTTGTCGTAGTTCTCGTTCATCGCGAGCAACTGCACCGAACCGGTGAGATCCTCGACGGTGACCATCGCGTAGCGTTTGCCGGACTTCTTGCTGACGCCGTCCTGCACGCCTGTAACGAGCCCGGCGACGCGCGCCATGCCGCGGTTGGGGAGTGAAGTGAGTTCCTCGATGGTATGGGTCGCGTAGCGTTCGGCGGAGGGCAGGTAAGGCTCGAATGGGTGTCCGCTGACATACATGCCGAGCAGTTCCTTTTCATAGCTCAGGCGCTCGGAAACGGGCCACTCCGGCAAGACGACGGGTTTCTCGACCTTCTTCTTGGGCGCCGCGTCGAAGGCGTCGAAGAGCGAGCTTTGCCCTTTGGCCTTGTCAGCGGCCATGGAGGAAGCGCGAGCCAGCGCTTGATCTAGCATGGCCAGCAAGGTGGCGCGGTTTGGGCCGAGATCGTCGCAGGCGCCGGCCTTAATGAGGCATTCCAGAACCTTCTTGTTCACCGCGCGGGTGTCGATGCGCTCACACATCTCGGCCAGGCTGGTGAAGCGGCCGCCGGCCTGCCGCGCTTCGAGGATGCTCTGCACGGCGACTTCGCCGACGCCCTTGATGGCGGCGAGCCCGAAGCGGATGCGTTCGCTCGTTCCCGGCAGGCTGGCAGCCTGCCCTACGTTGACGGACGAGCCACCCGTCCTACTGAGCGACGCGGGGGCAAAGCTCACGTCGGACTCGTTCACGTCCGGTCCTAGCACGGCGATGCCGAAGCCCTTCGCCTCGGCGATGTATTGCGCGAGCTTCGCCAGGTCGGCCTGGTCGTTCGTCATCATCGCGCACAGGAACTCCACCGGGTGGTTGGCCTTCAGGTAGGCCGTCTGATAGGCGACGATGGCGTAGGCGGCGGCGTGCGACTTGTTGAAACCGTAACCGGCGAACTTCTCGAGCAGGTCGAACACCTCGTTCGCCTTGGCCGCGGAAATCTGGTTCTTCTCGGCGCAGCCTTTCACGAACGTTTCGCGCTGCTTCACCATTTCCTCGAGCTTCTTCTTGCCCATCGCGCGCCGCAGCAAGTCGGCGCCGCCCAGCGTGTAGCCGGCGAGGATCTGCGCGGCCTGCATCACCTGCTCTTGGTAGATCAGGACGCCGTAGGTTTCCTTGGAAATCGGTTCCAGCAGCGGGTGCGGATATTCGACTTCCTTGCGCCCGTGGCGGCGTTCAATGAAGTCGGGGATCAGGTCCATCGGCCCCGGCCGGTAAAGCGACACGAGCGCGGTGATGTGCTCGACGGACTGAATCTGGAACTTGCGGCACAGGTCGCGCATGCCGCCGGATTCCAACTGGAATACGCCCAGCGTCTGCGCGTCGTTCAGCAGCTTGTAGGTCTTGGCGTCCTCCAGCGTGATCTCGTCGAGGTCAATCGTGATGCCCTGGGTGCGGCGGACGAGTTCGACGGTATTGCGCAGGACGGTCAGCGTCTTGAGCCCGAGGAAGTCCATCTTCAGCAGGCCGAGGTCGCCCACAGGCCCCATCGCGTATTGGGTCACGATGCCGCCGTCGTCGTCCTGCTTGAGCGGCAGCAGGTTGACCAAAGGCTGCGCGCCGATGACGACGCCGGCCGCGTGGACGCCGGCGCTGCGGGCCTGGTCCTCAAGGATCAGGGCGTTGTCCACCAGTTCCTGCGTGACGGCCTCGCCCTGGTAGGCGGCCTTGAAGTCGGGGTTCTTCTCCAGCGCGTCCTTCAGACCCCACTTCACGTCCGTGATCATCTTCGCGAGGCGGTCACACTCGCTGAAGCTCAGGCCCATCACGCGGCCGACGTCGCGGATGACCGACTTCGCGCCCATCGTGCCGAAGGTGACGATCTGGGCGACGGCTTCGCGGCCGTATTTGTTGCGGACGTATTCGATGACCTCCTGCCGGCGGTCGTCGGCGAAGTCGATGTCGATGTCGGGCGGGCTGACGCGCTCGGGGTTGAGGAAGCGCTCGAACAGGAGTCCGTAACGGATCGGGTCCACGTTCGCGATCTCCAGCAGGTAGGTGACCATCGAGCCGGCCGCCGAACCGCGCGCCACGCACGAAATGCCGTGTTGCCGGCCCCATCGCACGAAGTCGCCGACGATGAGGAAGTAGGAGACGTAACCCGTCTTTTCGATGACCCCGAGTTCGAGTTCCAAGCGGTCGAGCAACGACTTGAGCGCGTGCTGGACGTGAGGGTGGGCGGAGTCAGTGATCAGTGAGTCAGTTTTCAGTGCGCCAGTGGGCAGGGCCGGGGCGGGCTCCGGTGTGGCTTCCAAGGGAGCCGTGGCGGCGGCGATGGCGTCCTCGT
>JBIIUN010000341.1:0-5585 GCA_044339945.1 Kapaibacterium sp. (SeqCode) | reverse complement strand
CTGGCTCGCTCCCGTTTCATCGCGTTCCAGAATCTCCACCGGCGCCAGCGAAGCGGCTTCCAACTGACCACTGACCACTGAAGACTGATTACTCTGCTCCACAACCGGGAACAGGAACTTCAGCCGCATCGGATCGCCGACCGACTCGACGATGATCTGCTTTCCTTCGACCCGTGCCGTGATGCCGTAGCGCTTTTTCAGGCCGTCGCAGAGCAAGAGGCGCAGGTAACCCTCGCGCGTCCACGTCTCGGGCGGCTGGAACACCGGGTAATGTTCGGCGCCCTTGCCGAACTTGATGTCCACGTTGCACTGCTCGGCGACCTGCACCGTGTTGAGCACCGCTTCCGGCACCTCGGCGAAGCGCGCCTTCATCTCCTCGGCCGACCGCAGGTAAAACTGCTGCGGCTGGTAAACCGACTTCGCCGGGTCGCGCATGGACTGCCGCCCGATGCACACCAGGCAGTCGTGCGCTTGCCAGTTGCTGCCCTCGACGTAATGCACGTCGTTCGTCGCGACCAGCTTCACGCCGAATTCCTTCGCGTAGGGAATTAGCGCGCGGTTGACCTTGGCCTGCTCGGGAATGCCGTGGTTCTGGAGTTCGAGGTAGTAATTCTCCGGGCCGAGGACCTGCTTGAACCAGTCCACCGTGTCGCGAGCCTTCTGTTCTTCGCCCTTGAGGATGTGGTCCGACAGCTCGCTCGCGAGGCAGCCCGAAAGACCGATCAGGCCCTGGGCATGTTGGGCGAGCAGTTCCTTGTCGATGCGGGGCTTGTAGTAGAAGCCCTCCAAGTTGGCCGCCGTGACCAGCTTCACGAGGTTGTGGTAACCGACCTGGTCCTTCGCCAGCAGCACGAGATGGTGATAAAGGTCCCGGGTGCCAGCGCCTGGCTTCTTGTCCAGCCGGCTGCCCGGCGCCACGTAAACCTCACAGCCGAGAATCGGCTTCACTCCGGCCTTCTTCGCTGCCTGCCAGAACTCGACGGCGCCGAACATCACGCCGTGATCGGTCATCGCCACCGCCGGAAACTGCAGCGCCGCGGCCTTGGCCATCAGCTTGTCGAGCTTACAGCAGGCATCGAGCAGCGAATACTCCGTGTGCAGGTGCAGGTGGACGAAATCGGCAGCCATGTAGGGCGGAAAAGGTTAGCCGGAGGCGGGGGAAGTCGAGCCGCGATTTGGCCGAGGTTCGACGGAGCGACTCCCGGCGGGCGGTAAACACCCGGCTGCCGGCACCGATGGCCGGGAACTGTTGGGCCGCATCCGCCAAAACTGCTGCGGGTAAACATCACTGCCTAACCGGTTTTGCACGGGCGGTCGTGATCAGTGACTGGGGACGACCCTAGCGGACTAGGACTTCAACGGGAACCACTCAGCCGGTCTTTGGCCGGCGAAAGCCCATCCGGGCTTCGTGGCTGTGAACTGGAAAATTTCCCCGGAACTGCGAGTGCAACGTCCGGTTTTAGAAGTAACCCAATGGTCGGGGCGGTGAGATTTGAACTCACGACCTTCTGAACCCCATTCAGACGCGCTACCAAGCTACGCTACGCCCCGACCGGGTGCCCGTTAGGGCGACGCGAAAAATACGGACTGCGGACTTCGCAGCAATCTCTTTCTCCCAGAATTTCATCCGACTGCTTGGTAGATCGCATCCGGCTGGGCAGTTCAGGACATTTCCAGCCCGCGCATCGTCCCGGTGGAGGTGGCGAACTGTCCGGCCTCGAGGCCCATTCGTTGCAGCATCGAGACGAAGAGATTGGGCAGGGGATAGTTGCGTTCGCGGTCGAAGGCGAGGTGCTGGCCGTGCTTGAAACCGCCGCCGGCAAAGAGCGTGGGCAGGTTGGTCGTCACGTGGGTGTTCGCGTTACCCAGGTTCGAGCCGTAGAGAATCATCGTGCGGTCGAGCAGGGTTTCGCCGCCCTCCTTCACGTTGCGGAGTTGGGTGAAAAGGTCCGCGAGCAACCTCATGTGCCACTCGTCGATCGCGCGCAGCTGGGCGAGTTTCTTTTCGGAGCGGCCATGGTGCGACAGGTCGTGGTAGCCTTCCGTGATGGCCGTGCCCTCAAGGTCCAGGACGGGCGAATTCACGCTGTCGAGGAGCAGCGCGATTGAGCGAGTCGAATCCGTCTCGAAGGCGAGGCGGGCGAGGTCATACATCAGCCGGACCTTGTCCATGTATTCGCGCGGACTCGCCGGATCGAGGGGCACGCTCGCCGCAACGGCCGGCTTGGGTTTGTGCTCCCATTCGCGCGACATTTGCATCCGCTGCTCCAGTTCGCGGACGCTGGTGAAATACTGATCGAGGCGATCCCGGTCGGCGCCGCCCACCTGCCGTTGCAGCGTCTTGGCCTGGCCGGCCACGGCGTCGAGGATGCTCTGGCCCAGTTCGAGGCGGCGGACCTGCTTCGCCGCTTCCTCGGGCGTCCCCTGGATGAAGAGCCGGTTGAAAATGTCCGAGGGTTTTTCGTCGCACGGAATCAGGATGCCGGAACTCGTCCAGGAAAGGCTGCGGGCGCCGCGCTCCACGTTCACGCCAAGATTAAGGGAGGGGAAACGCGTCAGGTGACCGATCCGCTCGGCGATGAACTGGTCGAGCGAGATCGTGTTCCGGAAACCGCCGCGGCCGGGGTGCGGGGCGGCCGTCAGGAAGCAATTGTCCGCGGGATGGCCGCCGTCGACGTCGGGATGCGACACGCCGCTGAAGACGGTGAAGTCATGGCGATGCTCCTTCAGCAATTCGAGATACGGCGACAGCGCGTAGTCGCGGCCGTCGGTCTTCGGGAAGAACTGTTCCGGCAGCAACCCAAGGTTGTTGCAGATCGCGAACATTCGCCGTGGCGTGGCGCTGGGCGAGGTCGCGGGTGCCGCCGTCGACGGCGCGGCGAAGGCGGGCACCATGGAATCCAGCAGCGGCAGCGACAGGGCGATGCCGGCTCCGCGCAGAAAACTCCGGCGCGACAGCGCGGCGCGGGTGGCGATGAAGGAGCCGGGGGGCTGGGAGATGACGGAGGTCTTCATGCTGGCTGACGGTTATTTGTTGAGGAAGAGGTCGCTCTGCACAAGCTCGTGAATCAGGGAACGCAGGGCAAAGCCCTGTTTGCGGTTCCGGGCCACCAGCTTCTCGATGGCGGGCCGGTCCGAAAACCGGATGGGCGCGCCGGTCGCGAACACGGTGAGTTGCCGGGCGAAGTTGCGCGCCAGCTGTTCCTCGTCCCGAAGCAGGCATCGTTTCAGTTCGCGCACGTCGGCGAAGGTCCGGCCGTCGGGCAGCTCGCCGCTGGCATCGACCGGCTGGCCAAGGCCGAAGTGAAAGAAGTTGCCGTTGTGGCCGATGCCATCCACCGGATCACCGCCGCCGACCGCGCGATAGCGATAACGCCAAGCGCCCATGACATCGAAGTTCTCCAGCGCGAAACCGGCGGGGTCGATCAGCTTGTGGCAGGCGTTGCAGGCTTCCTGGTTGCGGTGCTTCGCGAGCTGCTCGCGGATCGTGGTTGCGCCGCGGATGTCCGGCTCCACTGCGGGCACGGCCGCGGGCGGCGGTGGCGGCGGGCGTCCAATGATGCGGCTCATGATCCAGGCGCCGCGTTTCACGGGCGACGTGGTGGCTCCGTTCGCGGTGACCTTGAGCACGGCCGCCTGCGTGAGCAGGCCGCCCCGCACGCTGTTGGTGGGCAAGGTCACGGGCCGCACCTCGACCCCGTCCACCCCTGAAATGCCGTAATGCGTGGCGAGTCGCTCATTCAGGAGCGTGAAGTCGGACGCCACGAGATTGCGGGCGCCCAGATTGTGTTTCAGCAGCTCGGCGAAGAAGAGTTGGGTTTCCTCGGTCATCGATTCGACCAGCAAGTCGTCGAGTTGGTAATCCGGGTAAAGCTGTTCGTCCGGGGCGGTGTTGGCGATGCCGCGCAGGTCGAGCCAGTAGTCGAGGAAGGCGTCCACGAACCGCCGTGACCGCGGATCGTCGAGCAGGCGTTCAGTCTCCGCGCGGAGCACCTCCGGGCGGTGCAGCCCACCCTTTGCCGCCAAGGCGCGGAGTTGACCATCCGGCGCCGAATTCCAGAGGAAATAGGAAAGCCGTTCGGCGATGGCCCGATCGGCGAGTCGGCCGGGCTGTTCGTCGAGGTAGAGGAAGCCGGGCGAACACAGCACGGCGGTGTAACCGGCGATCATCGCGTCCGTGAACTCGTGGCCGGTCTTCAGGGCATTCCGGACCACGCCGAGGAAACGTTCCGTGTCGTCTTTCGAGGGAAGCCGGCGATAGGCCTGCCGGAGGAACCGGGGCAGCAATTGGGCCGCGTCTTCCTCCGGATTCCGGGAAAGCACCTTCACGCCGGCAGTGACTTTCGAGCGGCCGAAACCCGTCGTGACCGGTGCGTCCTCCAGCGGCAGGTCGCCGAAGAGCAGCTGGTGGCCGGCGGGCGGCCATTCGTCGAGCAGGGGCCCTTCCACTTCCAGCCACTGGAACGCCACGCCGGGCATTCCCTCGGGGGTCGTGAGGGGATTCTTGTGATCAGGCGGCCGCGAACGATGGAGTCGGGCGGCATCGGGCCGGATGGTTTCACCGGCCAGCAGCCAGGTCTCGAACTCCCGCACGGTCGGTTCGGGGCCGACGTCGAAGCTGCCGAGCTTGCGGAGAATTCGGGGCGAGGTGTCGGAGTAAAGGGTCACCGGCTCGGATCGGCGGCCGGCGGATACGTTGGTGAACTTGGGATCGATCCAGAAGCTGTAGCCGGAAAGCCGCAGGCGATAACGGCCGGAAACCGGCGCGCGGAATTTGCCGAACCGGATTTCGGTCGGCTCGTAGGTGCTCACGACCACCCCCATGGCTTCCTTTTCGAGCCGGGATGGTTCCCGGGTTCCGGGATGTTTCGGCTGGGCGGCTTCCGAGAGTTGACGCTGGAGTTCGAGTCCGATCAGCGGCCAGGTGCGGCGCTCTTTCGGGCCCTCCAGCTTGATGGCGCCAAAGAATTCGCCCTGGTCCCAGGCGTAGAAGCGATTCGTGGTGGTCTCAGGGCGTTTGACGTGGGGCGCCATGGCATGACGCAGCGCGAAGTCCGCTGCCCCTAGATAGCGCGCCATCTGGACGTGCGACACGTCGAGCGCGTCGCCGACCTTGTTGAAACCGTGGGCCGTGGTGTCCTCCGGCAAGTAGTCCCGGACCTCGAGGTAAGGCAGGGATAACAGGTCGCGGAGGGTCGCTTCGTATTCGTGACGATTGAGCCGGCGTTGGGTGGCCCGGCCATGCTGGCGGACCAGCTTGCGGTCGATGGCGAGCAAGGTTCCGCCCAAAGAGTTGGTAAAGGCGGCCAACTCCGCGGCGCTGGGCCGCTTTTTCTTGGGTGGGGGCATTTCCCCGCTGGCGACCCGATCATGGACCAGGCTCCAAGCCGTCAGGTTGGTCGCGGCGTCTTGGACCGGTGCCAGGGCGGTCAGGTCCAGGCCACCCTTCTTCATCTCGGCGTCGTGGCATTCCACGCAGTGCTGCTGGAGAAACGGCCCGATTCGGTCGGCGGCCCCGACTGTCACGAAGCCGCCCCACAGCACTGACAGCCCGGCCAACAGGAGGCGCCGCCACCCTCGACAGG
>JBIIUN010000350.1:0-5424 GCA_044339945.1 Kapaibacterium sp. (SeqCode) | reverse complement strand
GCCGCATCCGGCGCGAGTATCCCATTGCGCCCGGCCGCATTGAAGGCCACGGCAAACGGGGCAAGCCGCTGACGGCGGATTACGTGCTGGAATACCGCAACACGAAGCTCGCCGTGGTCGAGGCCAAGGCGTGGGGCGAGGAGGTGTCGGAGGGTGTCGCCCAGGCCAAGAACTACGCGGGCAAACTCTCCGTCCGCCACACCTACTCGACGAATGGTCGCGGCCTCTACGGCATCGACATGGTGACCGGCCAGGAAGGAGACGTGCCCGCGTTTCCCACTCCCGAGGAGCTGTGGAACCGGACCTTTGCCCAGGCCAACGCATGGCGTGACCGTTTCGCCGCCGTGCCCTTCGAGGACAAGGGCGGTTCCCATCCCAGCCGCTATTATCAGGACACGGCGGTGGATCGGGTGGTCGAGGCCATGGCCGCGGGCCGGCGCCGTATCCTGCTCACGCTGGCCACGGGCACGGGCAAGACCTTCATCGCCTTCCAGATCGCGTGGAAACTGTTCCAGAGCCGCTGGAATCTGAGCGGCCAGCCGACCCGTCGCCCGCGCATCCTCTTCCTCGCCGACCGGAACATCCTGGCCAATCAGGCTTACAACGCCTTTTCCGCGTTCCCGGAGGATGCGCTGGTGCGAATCGAGCCCGGAGACATCAAGAAAAAGGGCAAGGTGCCGAAGAACGGCAGCCTGTTCTTCACGATCTTCCAGACCTTCATGTCCGGTCCGCCGAAGGATGGGAAGCCGTCGCCCTACTTCGGCGAATACCCGCCTGACTTCTTCGATTTCATCGTCATCGACGAATGCCACCGGGGCGGCGCGAACGACGAGAGCACTTGGCGGGGCATCCTCGACTACTTCGTCCCGGCGGTGCAGCTCGGCCTGACGGCGACACCCAAGCGGAAGGACAACGTGGACACCTACCGCTACTTCGGCGAGCCGGTGTTCATCTACTCGCTCAAGGAAGGCATCAACGACGGATTCCTGACGCCCTTCCGCGTGAAGCAGATCCAGACGACCCTGGACTACTACCGCTACACGCCGGACGACGCCGTGGTGGAGGGCGAGATCGAGGCCGGGAAGCTCTACGAGGAAGCCGACTTCAACCGGAGCATCGAAATCCGCGAACGGGAAAAGAAGCGGGTGGAGATCTTCCTCGCGCAGATCAATCCGACGGAGAAGACGCTGGTCTTCTGCGCCAACCAGTCCCACGCGCTGCTGGTGCGCGACCTCATCAACCAGCTCAAGGCGAGCAAGGACCCGAACTACTGCCACCGCGTGACGGCGGACGACGGCGCGCTCGGCGAACAGCACTTGCGGGACTTTCAGGACAACGAGAAGACGATTCCCACGATCCTGACCACTTCGCAGAAGCTCAGCACGGGCGTGGATGCGCGCAATGTGCGGAACATCGTGTTGCTGCGCCCGATCAACTCGATGATCGAGTTCAAGCAGA
This sequence comes from Kapaibacterium sp. (SeqCode), assembly GCA_044339945.1. Taxonomy (GTDB): domain Bacteria; phylum Verrucomicrobiota; class Verrucomicrobiia; order Limisphaerales; family UBA9464; genus CAIWAH01. Next base: position 3,966 of record JBIIUN010000350.1, on the reverse strand, counting down.
TCATCGGGCGGGGCACGCGGCTCTTCGACGGCAAGGACTACTTCACGATCTACGACTTCGTGCAGGCGCACCTGCATTTCCACGACGAGGAATGGGACGGGCCGCCGCAGGCGGAGGAACCGTGCCCCAAGTGCGGGCAGTGTCCGTGCGTGTGTGTGGTCGAGCCGCCGCCACCGTGCGCGGTGTGCGGCCAGAGTCCGTGTGAGTGTCCCGACGAACCGTGCGAAGTCTGCGGTCAGGTGAAGTGCATCTGCCGGCGACGCCAGAAGGTGAAGGTGAAGCTGGCGGACGGGAAGGAACGCACGATCCAGCACATGATGCTGACGACCTTCTGGCATCCCGACGGCACGCCCATGTCGGCGCAGCAGTTCATGGAGCTGCTCTTCGGCAAGCTGCCCGACTTCTTTCAGAGCGAAGCCGAGTTGCGGCAGCTTTGGAGCGCGCCGGACACCCGGGCCAAGTTGCTCCAAGGCTTGGCGGAAAAGGATTTCGGCCACGACAAGCTGGTGGCGATGCAACAGCTCATCGAGGCCGAACGAAGCGACCTGTTTGACGTGCTGGCGCATGTCGCCTTCGCGCTGCCCCCGGTCACGCGGGAGGCGCGGGCGGAGCACGCCCAGGTGCATCTGAATTCCAGCTTCAACGCCAAGCAGCGGGCCTTCCTGGAATTCGTGCTCGCGCACTATGTCAGCGTGGGCGTGGAGGAGTTGGACGAAGCCAAGCTCAAGCCGCTGCTGTTGCTGAAATACCACAACGCCATCGCCGACGCCGTGGCGGACCTCGGGCCACCGGAACAAATTCGGACGCTGTTCGCCGGTTTCCAACGGCATCTTTACGAAGCGCCGGACAGCGGGCCGGCGATGAAGGCGGAGAAAGTGGGATGAACACGGAACCAAGCGACTAAACAGCTCTCCTCAGACAATGGCCGTTCCCAAGAACACTGCGAACAAGTTGGCTGCCACTGCACACGAACTGTTGGCCTCGATGCTGTGCAAGGCAATGGACTGCTTAGAGTGGTTTCAGGAAAGGACGTGGGCCATGCTATTGGTCGGACCAGTCGCAGTGGTCTTGTCGCCGTTGCTCGTGCTGCTGTTCATACTGGCCCACGGTTCTGCGGCTCTGCGCCGGAGCAGAGCCGGACGAACAGACCCCCACTTCGATAACCGCGCTTCTCTGGGTGCTTGGGATTGCCGCGATCATTGGGATCGTCGTCGCGCTGTCCAGCGCGACGACCTCGCGATCCGACGACGATTACGACGGCCCTGCCGCCGAAGACAGGGAAGAGGCGTTCGGCAAATACCGTGATCTTTGAATTCATGAACCCCCTCCCGATCCTGGCCACCCTCCTCACACTCACCGCGCTTGCGGAGCCCCGCACCCTCACGCTCGTAACCAAGGCTGGTTGGGGCGACAAGCGGGTGGAAATTCCCGCCAACCACAGCGCCGAGATCGTCAGTTTTGGGCCATCGACTTTTCCTCCCCAGGTTCACAAAGATGGCACCGTGCTGGACTTTGGTATCGGCTCAGCGGCCAGAACGACCGAACGTCTGATTTTCGCAGGCCCGGCCATGATTCTTCTTCCTGAGCCCGGCGCGGGCAGTGCCGTTGCCCCTTGGGTATCCGTTCGACTCACCCCCGAAACCTTCGACGCCAGCAAGGCGCTGGTGATCGGGCCGACGACCAACATGGTGATCGTCAGCTACCAGAGCAGCAGCAACCTGGTGGATTGGACGACCGTGACCGATCAGGTGTTCCAAGGCGTGCCCAGCGCGCAGTTCTTCCGCGTGACCGCTTCGCCCACGGTGACGCCGTGAAGCGGCTCCATTCACTTCTTGGGCCTGACACATGGAAACTCCGATTGCCTACCGGGCCGGCGATGAACCGGAACCACCGACGACCTTGGAACTGGCGCAACTCGCCGCACGCCTTGCGGCCGGCCGGCGGCAGTTCGATCCGGCACAACTGACGGCCGATGCCAGGGCGTTGTATCTGGCGGCTGCGGGAGCGGTTCGGAATTGGTCGGAGGAAGGGACCATGCTGGAGGCGGGGCTTCGGGCTCGATTCGAGGCTGCGGAGGCGGCCGGCTTTTCGAGCACGTTCGCACTCACGCGCCCAGACGAACCGTGGACGCAGTGGCCCGCAGACATGCCGCGGCCGGCGAAATTTCCGGCGACGCGAGAGCAGTTCCTTCGGCGAGTGGTTGGCGGCAAGACCAAGGCGGATCGGCTGGGAAGATACCGCGCCTTTCTGCGGTGGTATCGCGCGAAGCACGGCGGCGCGAAACTGCAGGAGGAAGACGAGCGCGGCGCCGTGGGCGATTTGCTGTCAAAGCACGGCAAGGCGGTATGGACGGCGGAACTTTGGTTGCAGGTCGCCGAGCACGTTTTCGAGTGGAAGCGCGAGCAGGCCAGCGAACACGGACGCAAGGGAGCCGAAGGATTGAAGGCGAAGCGGGTGGCCGGAAAGAAGGCTTGAGCCCATGGCGGTTCCGGCTTGTAACGGCTCGCGCCCTGCTTAGTCGCTCCGGCATCGGTGTGCTGGAGCCCGTGTTTGCACTGACAGGCGCACCCACGGCCGGTTCCGTCGCGACGGCGATGGCGCCGGCCGCTTGCTTTTCCAGGGCTGCCTTCCGGCTGTTGCCGCGGCAGGGTCAATTGTCTAACTCACGTTTGACACTGCCGCGTGGCGGAAAAACGGACTTGGGCATCCGCTCCCTTGCGGTTGGGCATTTGTTTACGGGCGTGAAACCGGGTTTGGGCATCCGACAAGTTCGGTTGGGCACACGTTCACAATTGCGAAACAGGCTTTGGGCACGCAGGAGGGCACTGGCTGGGCAGTCAGAATCCAAAGGAGGGATGCTAAAAACGCATCGTGCAAAACGATACGCCAAAGGCCGCACTCCCGGCGGCATGTTCCATAGTCCAGCGGGAGCAGGAAACTCGTTGCGACCCTGCGACGCTTGACGGACCGCACGGGAAGAGTGGGAGACTCCGGGTGATGAAAGATTCACCGTCCTTGCCGCCGGTTTCCCTCAGCAAGCGCGAGTTCGCGCGGCGACACTCGTCGTCGGAACGAACGGTGGATAACTGGGTCGCCGCCGGGTGCCCGACGATCCGTTACAGCCGTCGTCGAGTGCTGTTCCCGGTGGACCTCGCCGACGCGTGGCTCCGCGAAAAGTTCCTGGTGGCGCGACGGCTGCCGTCCACGGCGCGCTTGCGGGTGGCGAACATGCCGGCCACCGGACCTGCGGAAAGCGGGGTGGGGGCATGAGGCGCGGCCAGCGGAGCGTGTCCCGCTCAACACGCAATCGGGTAGCCCGTCTGCCAAGAGCTACGGTCGCGAACATTTTGGCGCGATACTACGGGCCTTGGGGAAGCTGGTTGCCCAGCGATGAGAGGCCCAGGCCGACGGGAGGCGGCGGACGTGGCCGGCTGGTTTAAGGCGTGGCGCAACGAGGCTGCATTGGAGTTGCTGCGCGCAAACCACAACGCCTTCGTGCTGCTATACGTGATCGCTGCCCGTGCCCGTTGGCATGACGGTTTCAACATCCACAACCTTGCCATCGGTGAGGCGTTCGTCGGCGACCTCGACGCCATCGGATTGTCAGAGCAGCAATATCGGACAGCGAAGGCAGTGCTGGCAAAGCACGGCTTTGCCACGTTCAAACCAACGACCAAAGGAACTGTTGCAAAGCTGGCAAACACGGCCGTTTTCGACATCTCGCTGGGGCCAGCCAACGGACAAACAAACGCCCCGCCCAACGGACAACCAACGGACAGCCAACGACTAACTAAGAAGGAGAAGAAGGATAAGACGGGGAAACGCGCCGCGGTGAAGCCGACCACGCCCGGCAGTTCCGAAGTCCCCCCTCCCCCAGATTTCAAACCTGTCCCGAGTAATGCCTACCGGCGGGAAATCGATACTATGATAGCCGAGGCGGAAGCACAACGCGCCCGGCTCAAGGAC
>JBIIUN010000349.1:0-5439 GCA_044339945.1 Kapaibacterium sp. (SeqCode) | reverse complement strand
CACCTTGGATCCGATTGCCCCGGAGAACGGCGGCATTCATCAGACAGGGAGTCTCGACGTTGCCCAACGAATCCACGTCGCCTCCGCTCAATTCCATGGCGGCGGTCCCTGATTCGAAACGCCTCAGATCCATCCGGTGGGCCACCAGTTGATTGCCCAGCATTTGGGAAAAGAACGAAGGCTCCGCCGCCTCCGGACCATCGCTCGTGTGCTGAAAGGCCAGGAATCTCAAAGCGGCCTCAGAACTGCCACCCACCCGCTCCAACCGGTTTTCCGCAAAGACCACCTCGTGGTTGAGCCCATACATCTGCATCGAATCGCCGTCGGCAATCTGGTTTCCGACCATCAGCCACTGGCGCAGGCTGTGGTTGATTCCCAATAGCGACGTCTCATCAAGGGGAACCTCCCAGGGACGATCCAATTCAATGCTCTGGGTGGTTCCACGCACGACGGCTCGGGCCTGTCCCTTGCCCTTGCCCGCGAGGACAAAGGCGAGATGGCCCTCCGGTTCAAAGGGCCACGATTTGACCGGGCGCTGGAGCTGCAACTGCGTTCCGCCGCCCGGCACCACACCCCCGTAGTAAACCGGCGAGGCTCCGTCGGATCCGACAATCTCGTAATCGGCCGACTGGGCAAAAGCGACGGTGTTGCCGCGGAAATAGACTTGGTCGTAATACGGATGCGCCTTGGTGCTCCAACCGGCCCGCGAGAGGTTGTCGGAACCCAGCATCTGGTTGTCTTCCCAAATCACCTTCCGACCGCGCTGCGCCCACACCAGTCCGCCCCGCCCGGTCCGCAGCACATTGTTGCGCACCAGGCTGCCGTCGGACATGAAGGCCAACAGCAACGGGAATCCGCCGGAATAGACGTCACAATCCTCCACCCGGATGTCGCGCCCGCACAACCAGATCGCCACGCCCTTGCCTGCGGCGTCGAGCGATTCAAAGTTCAATTGCCGCGTCAACTCGATGGTATCACTCAACTGGCCCCAGCCAGGCCGGGCTCCATAGGGACTCCACCGGATGAAAAGTCGTCGCAACCGAATATCGCCCTCCTGCCACCAGGAGGGACGGTTCGCCGTGGAATAAAGGCTTTTCCCTTCCACCTCGGCCATGTTCTCGATCCCACGTTCAGCACCCACATACCAGATTGTCATATCCTCCAATCCGAATTGGGCCTCGCCGTGGATGATCCCACGGAGGCGCGCGAAATGCCGGTTGCTCCAGTAGAGCAGGGTTTTATCGCGGCTCTCCCCGCGCAACAGAGTCCGGCGCGGCATCCTCAGGGGCCGATTGAATCGGTATTGCCCGGACGGACAATAGACCGTCCCACCCCCGGCTTGACCCGCGGCGTCCAAGGCGGCCTGCACGGCATCGGTGTCATCCGCCACGCCGTCCCCACGCGCACCATACCGGAGGACGTTGTATTCGGTCGCAGGCCAGGGATCTGGTCGACCCACGCGCAAGGGTTCCAGACACCGCCCCCAAGCCGCCGGACCTCCGCACCCATTGTGCACCCAGACGGTGTATTCGCCGACGGGCAGGTCTGCAGGCAGCGGTGCGCGCGCTGAATAGAGATCCGCATCGGCAACGACCAACTCGGTGATTCGCGGTCCCTGAAGCACGATGCGCGTCCCCAAGTGTTTCGGAGGTTCTCCAGCCAGAGGCTCATGGACGCCCCGCCAACCCAGGCCGAGTCCGAAGAGGCGCAGATCCTCACCGGGCACGGCCTCCAGCCGGTGGGCGCCCCGGCCCCACCAAACCTGAGGGGCGTTCACCAGAATTCCTTGAGAGTTCGGGGCCTCCCCGACTGTCAGCGCGTAGACACCGGGGGCTTCATCCGGGAGGATGGCCTTCAACGCCCGTTCCCTGGCCTGGATCACCGTCAGGGGCCGGGACTTGAAGTCGGGAACCGCCCCCTTTACGTCACCGGGCATTCCAGCGGGACCGTCGTCCAACCGTCCTCCGACCACCTGGGCGGCGGCCAGCTCATCGCCATAAATCAAGACCGATTGCCCTGGTTTCACAGGTTGCGAGTGCCAAAGCACCCGAGGATCACTGGCCATGGACGGCACGACAAAACCACAGGAGGCGATGATCCAGCCACTGCCTATCCAACTCGAAACGGCGCAACGCCAGCGGAACCGCCATCGGGAATTCATGGCTTCCGACCCTACGGAAAACGAGCGTTCAGGACAACCGAATCGAAAAATCGAACCATCGCGCCAAAGGCCGGGGCTGAAAACCTGAGACCAGCGGGACGTTCGGGCGGGTGGCTACCTTTTCCAAAAGTCTCTTCGCGAGTCGACCGGCGAGGCTGCTGCACAACTGCAATCCAGTCCTGCGCAGGGGGGCTCATTTCCGGGGAGAAACCGGGGCGAAAGGGACTTGGTTTTGCGGCTCCGTTGGAATCGAACTCGGCGCCACCGGCAGCGGCAAGTCGACGCTACTCGGGCTGATGGCCTGGCAGGACCTGACCTTCGGCAACGGCGTGGCGGTGATCGATCCGCACGGGGACCTGATCGACCGGCTGATCCCGCACCTCCCGCCGGAGCGCTGGGACGACGTGGTGCTCTTCGACCCGGCCGACGAGGAGTTCGCCGTGGCCTTCAATCCGCTGGCGCCGGGCTCGGGCCGGGAGCGGGACCTGCGGGCGACGGACTTCATCGCGGTGATGAAGCGGCACACCTCGGGCTGGGGCGACCAGATGTCGTCGCTCCTGGGCAACGCGGTGCTCGCGTTCCTGCATTCGGAACGGGGCGGCACGCTGCCGGAGCTGCGCCGCTTCCTGGTGGACCCGGCGTTCCGCACGGGCTTCCTCAAGTCGGTGACGCACGGGGAGGTGCTGCATTAATGGGAGCACGAGGCGGCGCTGCCGAACCGCAGCGCGGTGGGCTCCATCGTCACGCGGCTGGACGAGCTGCTGCGTTACGAGTCGTTGCTGCACCTGCTGGGGCAGCGGGCGAACCGGCTCGACTTCGCGGACATCCTGGACTCGGGGAAGATCTTCCTGGCCCGCCTGTCGAAGGGGCAGATCGGCGCGACGAACGCCTTTCTGCTGGGCAGCCTGCTGGTGGCCCGCTTCCACCAGACGGCCATCGCCCGCCAGGCGCGGAACCCGGCGGAACGGCCGCCCTACTTCCTGATCCTCGACGAGGCGGCCGAGCTGCTCACGGGCACGGTGGCCGAGATCCTCACCGGCGCGCGCAAGTATGGCCTCGGGCTCACGCTGGCGCACCAGCACCTCGGGCAGCTGCGCCCGGAGGACGGCGTCCGCGGCGCCGTGCTCGGCAGCTGCGCGACCCGGGTGTGCTTCCGCGTGGACGGCGAGGATGCGCGGAAGCTGGCCGACGAGTTCGCCGGGTTCGGCCCCACCGACCTGATGAACCTGCCGGACCGGCAGGCCATCGCCCGGCTCGGCCCGCGGGACACCGCGTGCAACCTCGAGACGATCTTCGTGCCCACGCCGCCCCGGACCTACTCGGAGGTGTATCCCGAGATCCTGGCGCGCACCCGCGCCCGCTATTGCACCCCGCGCGCGGAGATCCGCGCCCAGCTTGCCGAGCTGCGCAGCCAGATCCCGCCCCGGCGGGACAAGGTCGACCCGTTCGCCAAGCTGGCGCGGGAGAAGGAGGAGGTGGAGGCAACACCGGGCGTGCCGACGGCTTCGGAAGCGGAGGGAGTGGCGGAAGCCGCCCCGGAACCGCCGGTGGCGTTGCCGGCGGTGGCCGCCACCCCGGATTCGGTGTCCGCCGAGACCGAGGAAGCTCCCACCCCAATCGGGACCGACGACCTGACCGATCCGCCCCTGACTGCCGGGGCAGCGTCCGCCAAATCCGAAGCGATCAAGACCACGATTATCCAGCAGGCCGGAGGGTGGCAGTTCAGCCATACGCCGGAGGTGAAAATCCTCGACGGCCTCACCCGGATCGATCTGGTGCTGAGCCTCCTCAATGTGCGGGTTGCCTGCCAGATTTCCTACACGTCCACCAAGGAGTTGGAAGTCACGAACCTGTTCCGCATTCTGGAAGCCGGCTACGATCCGGTATTCCTGGTGTGCGATGCCACCGTCCGCCGCCGCGCCATCGAGGCCCTGTTTCAATCCCGCGCGAGTGCGGAGCAACGGCGCCGGGTCCAATTTCTGACCTGCCGGCAGTTTCTCCGGGAAATCTGGCAACTCGGCGAAGCCGAACTCCGCCGGTCGGCCGTTGCCGGTGCCTTGGAACCGCTCAAGGCCGCGCCCGAGCCGCCGACGGTCACCGGCGACGAACGCGTGCGGATCCACCGGGAAAACCTGCGCCGAATCCAAGACCGGAAGCAGCAGGCGCAGGCGAAATCGACCCTAGGCTGAGGGCCACGGGATCAGGCGCTGCTCAGCCGCCGGGCCTCGTCCATCAGGGGATGTTCAAACGCGGACTCGTAGGCGGCCAGCGTCCCCGCCTTCAGCCCCAACTGCCGGCCTACGGCCCGCCAATCGCCCACGGCCGCCACCAGTCCGGCCAGATCGGCCTTGGCCACACCGGACCGGAGACCGAAGCGGGGGGCCGCGGCCAACGCCACCGCGACGGAGGTCTCGGCGCCCTCCTCGGTGATGGGCGTCTTGGGCGTCAGCGCCCGCTCCATTTCCGGGACCGGATTCAGGTCGTAGGCGGGGGAGAGCGCCCAGCGTCCGGGCGCCACCATGAGGAACCCGTGGTTGCGCAGGTGATCGTCGTAATTGCTCGCCAGGAGCGAGAACATCAGCCGCCGCCACAGCTCCCGCAGCTCCGCCGCCACGTCATCGCCGAAACGACGGATGGCATCGGCCATCAGGGTGTAGGCCCCGGCCGCCCCCGGTGAAAGGCCCAGCAGGGTATGCGCCGAAAGGAAGGGGACCCGGTGTTCCCCACGCCGGTCGAAACGGGTGATGACGGACACGCTGCCGCCCTCCACCCGGACCAATTGGTGATCCGCCACCCGCAAGCCAGCGCGACGGGCGAGGGCCAGAGCCAGCACCTCGCCGCCGGCAATGTCCCGGCGGTCGTCGGATTTCGGAAACTTGGCAATGGCCAACGTTCCGTCCGCCAGCCGGATGGCCGACTTGGGACGGGCGCCACCCAGGGGCGACCCCTGCCCCAGCAGGAAGCGCAGGTCCTGGGCGGTTTCGGTTTCCCCCTGCACCGCCGCGGCGGCGTTCAGCAGCGCGGCCAGTTGCACCAGCGGCGGAATCCGGCCCCCGGACGCCGCCAGGAAGGGTGAATCCGGGGACCGCCGGAACCGCAGCGCGCCAATCCGGGACGCGTCGTCGAGGGCGAGCACGAAGTCGAGATCTTGGTAGGCTTGGCGCGGCAACACCTCCCGCCGGACGGCGCGTTCAATCAGCAGCCGACCCCAGCGGTCGGGACCGCAGTCCTGGAAGGCGCCGAACAGCACCGGGCTGTGGTGGGCGCCCGCCCGCAGT
>JBIIUN010000348.1:0-5456 GCA_044339945.1 Kapaibacterium sp. (SeqCode) | reverse complement strand
GATTCCTCGACCTTGGCCGAGATCGTCGGCTTCCGCGACCGCCACGTGCTGCTGATGCCGCTGGGCGAAATCCACGGCATCCATCCCGGCTGCGAAGTCGTCGCGCTCGGCCGGCCCTTGCAGGCTCCCGTCGGCGCGAAGTTGCGCGGCCGGGTCATCGATGGCCTGGGCAATCCCATCGACGGCTGCGGTCCGTTGCAGGCGGAGAACTTCGTGAACGTGAACGTGCAGCCGCCGCACCCGTTGCGGCGCCAGCGGATCAAGCTGCCGTTCCAGACCGGCGTGAAGGCGATCGACACCTTCATCCCCTGCGGCCGCGGTCAGCGCCTGGGCATCTTCGCCGGCAGCGGTGTGGGCAAGTCCACGCTCCTCGGCATGATGGCCAGCCGTGCGGAAGCCGATGTCAACGTGATCGCGCTGATCGGCGAACGGGGCCGCGAGGTCCGCGAGTTCCTGGAGAAGGATCTCGACGAAGCCGGCCGCAAGAAATCAGTCATTATCGTCGCCACTTCGAACGACCCCGCGCTCGCCCGGCTTAAGGGTGCCTTCGTGGCGATGACGATCGCCGAGCATTTCCGCGACGCGGGCCAGAACGTGTTGCTGATGATGGATTCCGTGACCCGCTTTGCGATGGCCCAGCGGGAGATCGGCCTCGCGGTGGGTGAACCGCCCGCCACCCGCGGTTACACGCCGTCAGTGTTCAGTTACCTGCCCCAACTGCTCGAACGCGCCGGAACCGGCGAACGCGGCTCAATCACCGGCCTGTTCACGACCTTGGTCGAAGGTGATGACATGAACGAGCCCATCGCCGACGCCGTGCGTTCCATCCTGGATGGCCACATCGTGCTGACCCGCGAACTGGCCCAGGCGAATCATTATCCCGCCATCGACGTGCTCCAGAGCGTCAGCCGGCTCGTGCGCGACCTCACCTCGGCCGACCAGATCGAACTTGCCGCCCGCGCCCGCGAGGCGATGGCCGTCTACAAGACCAACCAGGACCTCATCAACATCGGCGCCTATCCGCAGGGCACCAACCCGCTGGTGGACCGAGCCATCCAGTTGCACGCACCGTTGAACACGTTCCTCCGCCAGGGTGTGCGCGACGGCTTCAAGTCCGGCGAGAGCTGGCAGCTGCTGGCCCAGACCATGAACGTCGCCGAACCCACCCGCCCCCGCCCCGCGGCCACCCGCTGACTGAGCACCGGCATCACCCCGCATGAAACCCTTCCGCTACAAACTCAACGCCGTCCAACGGGTCCGGGACCGCCGGGAACACGAGGCAACCGAACAATACGCGCACGCGTTGGCCCAGCGGGAGAACGCCTGGCGCAACCTGGCGCAGGCCGAGCGGGAACTCGCGACCGGCCAGCTGGAATGCAGCCGCCTCCTGGGCGTAGGCGCCACCGCCGGCGATTTGCGGCAACAGCAATTAGGGTGCGCCTGGTTGCAGGAACACCGCGACCAAGTCGCCGCCGTCCTCGAGCAGGCCGAAGTCCGGCTGAACCAGGCCCTCGGCGTCATGATCACCGCCCGGCGCGAAAGCGAGGCGGTCAAGAAACACCACGACAAGGCCCGTGAAAGCCACCAGCGCGAACAGCAGCGCGAGGAGCAGAAGGCCCTCGACGACCTGCCCCTGCGCACCCTGGCCGGCCTGATCGGCTGAACCCCAACCCATTGCCCCGATGAAAGCGCTCGAATCCCCGATCGTCTCCACCGCCGCCGGCGGGATCGCCTTCCTGCTGACGTGGATGCTGACGCTGCAATCCGCCGCCCCGAACATCCGGCCGGCCGCGGTGCCCCACAAGGCGGCGGCCGCCCCGGGAGTTCCCGCGGCCCCGACGTATCCCGTCGAGTCGTGGGTCTACTACAACCCGGAGGTCGACCAACTCATCAAGGACCTCAAGGCTGAACGTGACGGGCTCACCGCTCGCGAGGATGACCTGAAGCAGTTGGCCGCGCGCCTCACCACCGAACGATCGGAATTGGAACAGGTCGCCGAGTCCGTGAAGAAGATGCAGGCCGAGATCGAGAAACGCCTCGTGGAGATCAAGGCCGACGAGATTCCCAACCTGAAACGGCTCGCCAAGAGTTACGCGACGATGACCCCCGCCGGGGCGGCCGCCATTCTCCGGGAGATGGAAGACAACGCGGTGGTGAAGATCCTGGTCGTGATGAAGGACACCGAGAATGGCCCCATTCTCGAAGCCATGGGCAGGCAAGGCCCGGCCGACGCCACCCGCGCCGCCGCCCTCACCGAGAAACTCCGTCTGGCCCGTGCGCCGGCCGCCAAGGCAAAGCCATGAGCCCTTCGATTCGGGCCTTCGCCGCTCCCCCAGCCTTGGATGCCGGCACGTCCACTCCGTCCCACCTGCCCAGCGCGGCCGACGGCTTGCGTGCGTTCGCGGAGTTCAATTTGGGCTACGCTTGTTCCGCCTCGCCGGGTCAAGAGCAGCCCCGGCTCAGTCTCAACCGGGAGGAGACCCGCGAACCAAAGCCCGCGGTCGATGCGGACAACACTACGGTGGAGGACGGGGACGAACACCGACCGGTTCGCGATCCCAAGGCTGATGAAGAATCGGATGCGGCCGCAACCGATCTGCTCGCTTGGCCATGCGCGGCCCCCGCGGTCTCCCTGCCGATCACCGACGAGAAATCGGCTCATGACGGAGACGACTCGGACGACCAAGCCGAATCCGGAGCCGTGGAGGTCACCGACCATGGCGCAAGCGACACCATCCTGGTCCCCGTCCCGAGCCCTGATGTTGCCATCGCCGCCGAACCGGTTGCCGACACCCAGGCCACGCCCACCGAATCGGGATCGGCCGACGCGGCATTTTTAGCCGGGCAGGATGCTCCGTTTGCGGAGGCGAAACCCACCGTGACCGCTGCGAACACTCCGGCCGAAAATCCTTTTCCCGCCGCGGCGAGGTTGGCTTCAGAGTCTGATTCCAGCCCATTGACGGGCCATTGGTCGCCCATCTCCGAGCTGAAATCGGGCGGGCAAACAGAGTCGGGCAAAGATTCCATCACGCCCGCACCCACCCGTGGCACATCCGCTGCTGCTGAGGTGGTCGAAGTGAAAAGCTGGTTCCAACAGGATGAATTTGCCGGGAGTCCGGCCGACCGACCGGTGCCGGACGTTGGCCTGTTGCGCGCCGGTGCGCGGGACTTCAGCCCCGGGCGTGAAGCTCGCCGGTCCGATCCGTCCCATGTTGCCCCACTGCTGGCCGATCCGTTTCGCCCTGCGAGCGAGCCAGCCACAGCGGAAGTCGAACTGCCGGCCCCGCTGGACGTCCCGGCCACGTTGACGCCGCTCATCCAGGAGCAGGCAGTCCGGCTGCGTCATGCTTCCCTGCAATCACTGGAAGTGGTGCTCCGCCCCGACGGCCAGACCGAACTGCACCTGCAACTCACCCAGCGCGCCGGCCTAATTGAAGCCACGGTGCGCTGCGACCGCGGTGACGCCGAGAAGTTCGGCGGCGGCTGGGCCAAACTGCAGGAGTCGCTTGCCTCCCAAGGCATCCGCCTCGCCCCGTTGGCCGAAAGCTCGATGAGTTCGGCCGGTGACCATTCGCACCGCCAACCCGCCTCGCCGCAGCCGGCGCCGGAATTGCCATCACCCCGTTGGCCGGCGACCGCCGCGCAATCCCCGCTTGCCCAGATTCGCACCATGCCCAACCCGGCCACCGTTTCGCCCGCCGTGGCGGCCGGCCGTCGGACGCTGGAATCATGGGCCTAACCCAACAGCCATATGTCCACCGTCTCCGCAGCCAACACCGCCTTCAGCAACCGGACGTATCAGTCTGGCAACCTTCCCCAGCGCGAACTCGTGCAAACGCTCGGCCAGCAGGATTTCCTCAAGCTGCTGGCGACCCAGATGAGCACGCAGGATCCGCTCAAGCCGATGGAGGACACGGCTTTCATCGGGCAGATGGCCCAGTTCAGCTCGCTGGAGCAGAGCAGGTCCATGCAGCAGGACATCGAATCCCTGCAGGCCGGCTCACTGCTGGGCCAGCAGGTCATTTTGCAGGTCGAAAAGGACAAGACGGCCCAGGGAGTCGTGGAAGCCGTCAAACTCGAAGCAGGGACGCCCAAACTCATTGTGGGCGGCAAGGCCTACGGCATGGAGCTGTTGCTCTCGGTCGCCAACCCGCCGCCCCAAACCTCCGTTCCCTAAACACCATGATCCGTTCCCTCAACGCCGGCGTCAGCGGCATCCACCAGTTCCAAGGCCGACTCGACGTGATCGGCAACAACATCGCCAATTCCAACACGACCGGCTTCAAGGCCGGCCGGGCCGACTTCGGCGACGCCTTCAGCCAGAGCTTGAACTCGTCCGGCGGCCAGGTGGGTTCCGGGGTTGCCACCACGTCCATCCGTAACCTTTTCAACCAAGGCTCAGTCACCCGGAGCGAAACAGACACCCATCTTGCAATCCAGGGTGAGGGATACTTCATGGTAAAGGATCCCGTCTCGGGCGAGCTGTTCGCCACCCGCGCTGGCGACTTCGAATTCGATAAGGAAGGATTCCTGGTGACCAGCGGCGGTTTCCGCCTCCAGGGCTATTCCGACGGCGGGCTGAACACGGTGGGCGACCTGAAGGTAGACGCCACGGGCGCGCCGGCATCGGCCGCCGCCGATGCCCAGTATGACGGCTTCACCATCACTCCCTCGGGCCTCATTGAAGTCCGGTTGTCCGACTCGACCAAATTCACCCGCGGACAAGTCCTGCTGCAAAACTTCCGCGACCCGCAGGCGCTGCTCAAGGAAGGGAACAACCTTTACTCCGGCATCGCCGCCGCCGGACCGCTGGGTGGCGCCGAATCGCCGACGATGGCGGCCCCGAAATCGGGCGGCCTGGGCGGCATCAAGGCCAATGCCCTTGAGGCGTCCAACGTCGACCTCACGAACGAGTTTGCGAACCTCATCACGACCCAGCGCGCCTTCCAGGCAAGCGCCCGGATCATCACCACCAGTGACGAGATGCTCCAGGAGGTCGTGAATCTCAAGCGCTAGGTCATTCAAACCGACTAACCGATATGTCTGAGGCCAAAGAAGCTCCCGCGGCACCCGCCGCCGCCCCCGGTGGCGGTGGCATCAAGGCGATGCTGCCCTTGATCCTGAACGTGGTGCTGATGCCCGCGATCGCCTTCGCGATGACCCAGTTTGTGCTGGTCCCGAAGCTGAGCGCACCCGCGACCCCGGCCGCCGGACATGCCGAGGCGGGCGAAGGTCATGAGGCGGCCGCGGATCCCCACGCTGCGCCCGATGACGGCCACGGGAAAAAGGAAGACTCCCACGGCGCGGCCAAGGACGACGGTCATGGCAAGAAGGATGACGGCCACGGCGGAGGAAGTGGTGGTGCGGCCAAGGCCGGGCCGGTTCCATTGAGCGGCAAAATATTGGTCAACGTCGCCGGCAGCGCGGGCACCCGGTTCCTCCAGGCGAACATTTCG
>JBIIUN010000347.1:0-5459 GCA_044339945.1 Kapaibacterium sp. (SeqCode) | reverse complement strand
CTCAGCACGACCGATCCCGCGGCCCACGTCGCGGCGACGCTGGCGGGACAGGTCGCCGGCCTGACCGTGAGCAGGATCGATCCCGCGGCCGAAACCGCCGCCTACACCGCCGAGGTCCTCGCCCACCAGGGGGCCCAGATGGACGCCGCCTCCCGCGACCTGCTGGCGGAGGACCTGCGCTCGCCGTGCACGGAGGAGATCGCCGTGTTCCGCGCCTTCGCCCGCGAAGTCGGCCGCGGCACCGACGGCTTCGTGGTGCTCGACACCGCACCGACCGGCCACACGCTGCTGCTGCTCGACGCCAGCGAGGCCTACAACCGCGAGCTGCAACGGCAGTCCCGCAGCGACGTCCAGCCGGAGTCCGTCATGCGCCTGCTGGAGCGGCTGCGTGATCCCGCGTTCACCCGCATCCTGCTCGTCACGCTGCCCGAGGCGACGCCGGTCCACGAGGCGGCCGCCTTGCAGGCGGACCTGCGCCGGGCGCAAATCGAGCCGTTTGCCTGGGTCATCAACCAGAGCCTGCTGGGTTGCGGTTCCTGCGATCCCCTGCTCCAACGCCGCGAACAGGCCGAGCACCGTTACCTGACCGAAGTTGTAGCCCAACACGCCACCCGCACCGCCTGGCTGCCGTGGCAACCCGAGGAGCCCACCGGCCCCGACGCGTTGGCGCGCCTAACTACCTCGAAGATGAAATCTCCCGCCCAACCATGACCTACCTCTACGAAACCATTCCTGCCCGCGAGGGCGAGACGCCGAAGCATTATGAACTTCATCAAGGGATGAACGAGGCGCCGCTGACCCGACATCCCGAAACCGGCGAACCCATCCGCCGCGTGATCCTCGGCGGCTGGGGCGCAACCAAAGGTGCGCTGAAGCTCACGGAATCCGGCGGCGACTGCTGCGGCTCCTCCGGCTGCTGCTGAACATGGCTCCCCCGCGACCAGAATCACCCGAACTGAGCCGGGCCGTCGGCCAAGGGCTTGTGGCCGGGCAGTTCCTGCTGCTCCTGGCGCTGGCCGTAGCCGCCCCGCTTGACCGCCCGCCGGCTCCGGCCCTCGCCGCGCGGATGGGCGCAGTCGCCTGCGCCCTTTACGGCGCCTGGACCGGACTGGGCGGGGTGATCCAGTTGGGCCGCCACCTCACGCCACTGCCGCTGCCCAAAGCCGACGGCCAACTCCAGACCACCGGCATCTACGCGCGCCTCCGCCATCCGCTCTACGCAAGCACCGTAGCCATCGCGCTCGGTTGGACGCTCTGGTGGCAGAGCCCGTGGTCCGCGGGCCTCACGCTCGCCCTGGCGGGCTGGCTGCACCTCAAGGTCCGCTTCGAGGAAGTCTGCTTGCGCCGGCAATTCCCAGGCTACGCCGCCTACGCCCGGCGGGTTCCGCGCTATTTCCCGAAGTTTCGCCAACCGCCCGCGCCGGCCTCCGAACCATGAATCGCGCCCGCCTCCTCGCCGAATTCCTCGGCACCTTCGCGCTCGTGTTTGCCGGCACGGGGGCGATCGTCATCAACGCCGTTTCCGGCGGTGCCATTACGCACGTCGGCATCGCGCTGACCTTCGGCCTAATCGTGCTGGCGATGATCTACACCTTTGGCGATGTCAGCGGCGCGCACCTCAATCCGGCCGTGACCGTGGCCCTGGCCGCAGCAAAACGCTTCGCCTGGCGCGACGTGCCGGGCTACGTCGCCGCCCAGGCCGCGGGGGCGTTCGCCGCCAGCGGCCTGCTGCGCGGGTTGTTCCCCGCCCACGCGACGCTCGGAGCGACCCTGCCGGCCGGGACGGCGGGCCAGAGCTTTATCCTGGAACTGATCCTGACCGCGCTGCTGATGCTCGTGGTCCTGAACGTCTCCACCGGGGCCAAGGAGAAAGGCATCACCGCCGGGCTCGTCGTGGGTTCCGTGATCGCGCTGGAGGCGATGTTTGCCGGGCCGATTTGCGGCGCCTCGATGAACCCGGTCCGCTCGCTCGCGCCCGCCGTCGTGAGCGGGCACCTCGAACACCTGTGGGTTTACCTGACCGCTCCCCCGCTCGGCGCGCTGCTGGCGGTCCTGCTGGGGACCCTGCTCCACGGCCCTAGCGGCGGCGATCCGGCCTCTCGCCCGCCGTCGTGACCCATCCCCTTTCCTCGCCACCTGTCACCTGTCACTCGCCACTTCATCCCATGCCCCCACTCATCCTCATCCTCTGCACCGGCAACTCCTGCCGTTCCCACCTCGCCGAAGGCATCCTGCGCGCCGTCGCGAAGGACCGCTTCCGGGTCGCCAGTGCCGGTTCGAAGCCGGCCGGTTACGTGCATCCCCTCGCGGTCAAGGCGCTCGCCGAGATCGGCATCGACATCTCGGCGCACACGTCGAAGCACATGAACGAGTTCCTGGACCAACCGGTGGAGACCGTCATCACCGTCTGCGGCAATGCCGACCAGGCCTGCCCCATCTTCCCCGGCCAGTTGAACCGCCATCATTGGCCCTTCGACGATCCCGCCCATGCCACCGGCACCGACGACGAGAAACTCGCCGTCTTCCGCCGGGTGCGGGACGAAATCCGCCGCGTCTTTGAGGCGTATGCCGCCGGGCGCCTTGACCAAGGGAAGCAACGTGCTGCCGCCTAAACTCTCCGTCCCACTTCCAAAAACACCCGCCCAAATCCCATGCGCCTCCGCGCCCTCTTCCCGATCGTGCTTGCCGCCGTCACCTCCCTTTCCGCCAAGGACAGCGACGTGCTCGCCTCCCTCCAGCCCCTGATCGCCCAAGTCACGCAGGAGTTTGAACAAATCCCCGCCGAACGTCAGCAGGCGCTTAAAAAAGTGGCGCTCTTCATCCGTTCGAAAGTGCAGGCCAAGGAAGCGCCGCAGCTCACCTTCATTTGCACGCACAACAGCCGCCGCAGCCAACTCACCCAAATCTGGGCGCAGACCGCAGCCGCTTATTATGATGTGCCCGGGGTGAAAACGTTCTCCGGCGGCACCGAAGTCACCGCCTGCAATGAGCGCACCGTCGGGGCCCTGAAGCGCGCCGGCTTCGCCATCGCCAATTCCACGCCCGAGCAGAAGAACCCGGTCTATCTGGTCAGCTACGGCCCTGCCGCCGAGCCCCTCCGGGCCTTCTCCAAAGTCTATTCCGGCGACGGCAATCCGAAGTCCGACTTCGTGGCCCTTATGACCTGCGACAGTGCGGACAAAAACTGTCCCGTCGTTTTCGGCAGCGCCCTGCGGGTGCCCATTCCCTATGTGGACCCGAAAATCTCCGACGGCACCGACCGGGAGGTCGCCACCTATGACGAACGCTGCCGCCAGATCGCCCGCGAGATGCTCTTCCTCATGAGGCAGGCGAATCCCAATTGAGTTTCCTGCCAGCAGGTGTCGACCCGGCAAAGCCGCCCAACCAGCCAGGGCGCGGCATCAGAACATAGCCCATGGCTTGGGTTAAGGGGACAACGGGCGCATTGACGCAACGTGTGCGGGACGGGCGCCAACAAAGTGCTGCCAGCAGCTTGCCTCGACCGCGTCAGCCGGACCGTTCCCGGTCGAGGTTAGCCTTGAGCTGCTCGGGGGTGACCTCGCCTTCCCAGCGGCTGATGACCACCGCCGCGACGCCGTTGCCGATGAGGTTCGTGAGGGCCCGGCATTCGCTCATGAACCGGTCAATGCCCACAAGCAGCGCCAGCGAGGCCAGCGGGATCTTGGGGACAATCGCCAGCGTCGCCGCGAGCGTCACGAAGCCGGCGCCGGTGACGCCGCTGGCGCCCTTCGAGGAAATCATCGCCACCAGCAACAGTGCGACCTGGTCGCGCAGTTCGAGCGGCGTGTTGGTCGCCTGCGCGAGGAACACGGCGGCCATCGCCATGTAGATGTTTGTGCCGTCGAGGTTGAAGCTGTAACCGGTCGGCACCACGAGGCCGACGGTCGAACTGGAGCACCCGAGCCGGCGCAGCTTGTCGATCAGGCCCGGCAAGGCGGTCTCGGAGGAACTGGTGCCGAGCACCAGCAGCAGCTCGTCGCGGATGTGCGCCAGGAACCGCAGGATCGAGAAGCCGCTTGCCGAGGCGATCAGGCCGAGCACGACGAAGACAAACACCCCGGCCGTCGCATAGAAGCCGACCATCAGCTGGGCGAGGTTGCCCAGCGCCTTCAGCCCGTGTTCGCCGACTGTGTAGGCCATCGCGCCGAAGGCGCCGAGCGGGGCGAACTTCACGACCAGCCGCATGATGCCGAAGAATATCTCCGAGCCGCGCTCAATGACCTGCAGCACCGGTTCGCGATGCATGCCCAACCCGCTGACCGCAAACGCCGTGAACACCGAGACGAGGAGCACCTGGAGCAGGTCCCCGGTGACGAAAGCACTGAACAGGGTTGCGGGAATGATGTTCAGCAGGAAGGGCACGAGGCCGAGCGTTTGGGCCTTGTCCTGGTAGCCCTTGCCCACCGCGGCATCGAGCGTCGCGGGATCGATGTTCAGCCCCACGCCGGGTTTCAGCACGTTCACGACGACGAGCCCGATGACCAACGCCAGCGTGGACACAACCTCGAAGTAGAACAGCGTCTTGAGCCCGACGCGCCCGAGCTTCCGCAGGTCGGACATGGAGGCGACGCCGTGGACGACGGTGCAGAAGATGATCGGCGCAATCATCATCTTCACCAGCTTGATGAAGGCATCCCCCAGCGGTCGCAGGTCGCGGCCGGCCTCCGGGAACCTCCAGCCCACCCCGATGCCCAGCGCCACGGCGAACAGCACCTGCACGTAAAGGTGCCGATACCAGGCACGGCGGCCGGCCACGGGAGCGGGGGTGGTCATCGAATTCCCAAGGCTACACCCGCCCGCTGCGGGCAGGCCAGTTCAACCCTTGGCCGCGCTGTCGGGGGGACGCATTGCCATACCGTGGCTGAGTCCGGGCGGCCGAAGCGGCCAAAAGACGGTAACGAAGATGGGTTCCAAGGACCGACTCCGAGCGCCAAACCGCGGCGGGCCGCGCGGAGACCAGCAGGTAGAAGCAATCAAGGTCCGCCCGGGGTGACAGCTTCAGCGTCAATCCGGCGGGGACCAGCCGGTTCTCGGTCCAGCCGTGACCGTGCAAGTCCAGCAACCACTCGTTGCTGATGAAAACCCGGGTCACCGGGCCCACCGGTTCCGGCAGGGTCCAGCCCAGCTGAAGCCGGTGCCGGCTGCGGTGGACGGTCGGCCCGGAGCCCTCGTTCCACCGCCATTCCATCCGGTTGCGCCAGTCGAGGCGCAGGTTCGCGCCCAATGCCCAGTGCGGATTCAACTCCAGCTCCGGGCGTCCCTGCAGGTGCTGGTCGGCCGCGACCGGAAAGCCGAGGTTGAGCAGGGACAAGCCGAGGCCGGCATCAAGCCACGGCGACAACTCGCATTTGAGACGGGGCGAGGCAATTTGCACGACCGCGCCCTCGTCAAAGTCCCAGCGGTTGCCAAGGAACACGGAACCCGTAAACGGCTTGGCG
>JBIIUN010000346.1:0-5460 GCA_044339945.1 Kapaibacterium sp. (SeqCode) | reverse complement strand
TCACCCCGAGGGCCTTCAGGTAGGCGGCTGCCATCACGACGTGGCCGGCCCAGCCGGGATGCACCGCGTCCTTGCCGGCGATGGCGTAGTCGGTCCCGAACTGGTTGGTTGCCTTCCAGCCCAATGTCAGCATCGGCCAGAAGACATCGGCGAAGACCACCTGCTCCTGCTGGGCAAGCGCGAGGTCGAGGTTCCGGAATTCGCAGAGGTTCAGGTTCATTTCCTCCGAGCCGGCCTTGCTCCAGGGCACCTTTGGCCCGACGCAGCCGGGCGAACCCAGCACAAAGCGGGCGCCGGCAGCCTTGAACGCCTTCACGATGGCGAGCTGATTCTCGCGATACCACTGCCCGTTCGCCTCGTCGTAGGCGCGATACTTGTGGTCGTTCATCCCGTAGCAGGTCGTCGCGACGGTCGGCGAAAACCGCAGCGCGTCGTTGGCCATGCGGTTCTTGAAACCCTCGGCCGTTTCGCCGCCCCAGCCGTATTGGCGCACGGTCACCTTCAGTTCCGGCAGGCAGGCGGTCAGGTAGGTCTCCATGATCCGCGAATACATCTTCTGTTCGGTGATCGAGTCGCCGATGATGGCCAGCCGGTCGTTTTCGCGCAGCAGGAGGCCGGCGGGCGCCGGGGCCTTGAGCGGCTTGAACTTGGCAAACGCCGCCGCGTCAGGACTGGGCTCCAGCTCCTGGGCGAAAACGGAAACCCCGAAAGCGAGGCACGAAACGAACGCGAGCGGACGCAGGGAAAGCATGCCGTGACGGTGCCGGCGAGCCGCGAAGGTGGTCAAGCCGCGGCGCCGCCGGCTGGAATTCTTTCCGGCCCGTCCATTTGCGCTGTCCGGGCGGCGGGCTTACTTCCCTCCGTGTTCCCCGGACGGTCCGGGAACACCCTGAACCATGATGTTGGCATTCTTTTACTGGGACCCGTATTGGTGGGTCATGATCCCGGGCATGCTGCTCGCCTTCTGGGCGCAGATGCGGCTGACCTCGACCTACAACCGCTACCGGGAAGTCGCCATCGACCGCCGCATCACCGGCGCCGAAGCCGCCCGCGAAATCCTCGACCGCAACGGCCTGCAAAGCGTCGAGGTCTACGAGGTGCCCGGCCACCTCACGGACCACTACGACCCGCTGAAGAAGTCCGTCTTTCTGTCCTCGGAAATCTTCCACACGCCCAGCGTCGCCGCCGTGGGTGTTGCGGCCCACGAAGTCGGACACGCGCTCCAGCACAAGGAAGCTTACGGCCCGCTCGGCCTGCGCATGGCGATGGTCGGGGTGACGAACTTCGCCAGCAACGCGTCCACGATCATCATCCTCGTGGGCATGTTCCTCGGCGGCACCCTGTCCGGGAAAATCATCTGGGCCGGCGTCGCGCTGTTCTCCATCGTCGCCTTCTTCCAGTTGGTAACCCTGCCGGTGGAATACGACGCCAGCCGCCGCGCCAAGGCTCAGCTGATGCGCCTCGGCCTGGTCACCAACCGGGAACTCGGCGACGTGGACAAGGTGCTCGGCGCCGCCGCGCTGACCTACGTCGCCGCGCTGGTGAATGCCCTGTTGCAATTGCTCAAGCTGGTGATGCTCGCCCGCAGTCGCGACGACCGCTGAACGAATCCCTTTTCCCGGAGAGGCGGCTTTCCAGCCGCCTAATCATCGAGTTGTTTCACGGAGATGAAACGCGCAACACAGCATCCGGAATGGCTTTGCGGAATCTGGGAGACTGAGGATCGGGACTCACGGGTGGCCTTTGAGGTTTCCAAAGCAGGTTCCAAGTGGTTGGTAAGAGCCTACAACCACCACGACCGCGAGGAGTTCGTCGTCTCGAAATTGCGCCAAGTTCGTGGAGGGCTCGCGTTTGAGACTTTTGTTCCGTCCACCAATTGGCGGACAAAGAACTTCATCAAGTGCGTCGGCCCCGGCGAACTTTACCAGGAACTAACTTTGATCGAACGCTGGACTCGGGTTTCAGCGGATGAACTCGGACGGCGAAAGCACCACTCAGGCAAGTGACGCTCCTCTGCCCGATCGCGGATATGGCCCGGTCCGGCGGCAAATTCCTCAGGCGCTTCACGCAAACGCTCATGTTCACGCGGCGGACTTTCCGGCACCGTTTCCCCCACGAATTTCCCATGAAGCTGTCCGCCTACCGTTTCGCCATCGCGCTCGCCGCCACTCTTTCCCTTCACGCCGACGAACTGGCGCCCGTCGGCCCGAACATCCGTCCGCTCGCCGCCAAACCCGGCGCCAGGCCGTTCACCTACGTCGAGGCGCCCGACAAATTGCCCAACTACCTCGCCGGCGAGAAATGGGGCACGCAGGGCCAGGCCATCACCCAAATGCAGGCGCCGATGTCGCCGGAGCAATCGCTCACCCGCCTCGTCGTGCAGCCCGGCTTCACCACCAGCCTGTTCGCTGCCGAACCCGACATCACCAAGCCCATCGCGCTGGCCTGGGATGAACGCGGTCGCCTGTGGGTCGCCGAGACGGTGGATTACCCGAACGAGCAGCAGCCCGAGGGGCAAGGACGCGACCGCATCAAGATCTGCGAGGACACCAACGGCGACGGCAAGGCGGACAAGTTCACCGTCTTCGCCGACAAGCTCAGCATCCCGACCTCGCTGTGCTTCGGAAACGGCGGCCTGATCGTCATCGAGGGCGGCCATACGCTGTTCCTCAAGGACACCGACGGCGACGACCGGGCCGACGAGCGCAAGGTGCTCTTTTCCGGCTGGAACATGGGCGACACCCACGCGACCGCGAGCAACCTCCGCTACGGCCTCGACAACTGGATCTGGGGCACGGTCGGCTACAGCGGCTTCGACGGCGAGGTCGGTGGCAAGAACGTGAAGTTCGGCATGGGCGTCTTTCGCTTCAAGCCCGACGGCTCGGCGCTAGAATTCATCCGCTCCAGCAACAACAACACCTGGGGCCTCGGCCTCACCGAGGACGGCGTGGTGCTGGGCTCCACCGCCAATGGCAATGCCGCGTGGTATATGCCGATCCCCAACCGCTACTACGAGGCGGTCAGCGGCTGGAACTCGAGCCGCATGGAAACCGTGGCGGACACCCAGGCCATCTACCCGGTGACCGAGAAAGTCCGCCAGGTGGACTGGCACAACAAATACTCCGCCGGCGCCGGCTCGGCGCTCTACACGGCCCGGGCGTTCCCGGCGGAATTCTGGAACCAAATCTCGTTCGTCTGCGAACCGACCGGCCACCTCATCGGCTGGTTCCGCTGGGAACGCCAAGGCGCGGATTTCAAGGCGGTGAACCTCGGCAGCTTCCTCGCCAGCGACGACGAATGGACCGCGCCGATCGTCGCCGAGGTCGGCCCCGACGGCGCCCTCTGGGTGCTCGACTGGTATAACTACATCGTCCAGCACAACCCCGTGCCCATCGGCTTCAAGAACGGCAAGGGCAACGCCTACGAAACGCCGATCCGTGACAAACGCCACGGACGGGTCTTCCGCGTTGTCCACGAATCGGACCGACAACAGGGCAAGCGACTCAATCCTCTCAAGGCTTCTGCCACGAAGACCGGAAAGCCAGGCGAGGAACTGGTCGCGGCACTAAAGTCGGACAACCAACTCTGGCGGATGCACGCGCAACGGCTGCTGATCGAGCGCGGTGACAAGTCGGTGGCGCCCGCACTGCGCGAACTGGTCGCGGATTCCTCCGCCGATACGCTTGGCTTCAATGCCGGCGCCACCCATGCGCTGTGGACCCTGCACGGGCTCAACGCCGTCGGCGCCGAGGCCACGGCGGCACTGAAGCATGCTTCGCCCAGCGTTCGCCGCGCGGCCGTCGGCGTGCTCCCGCGGACCGAGGATTCCCGCGACACGCTGGTGCGCTCCGGCCTGCTGAAGGATTCCGACGCACAGGTTCGCCTGGCCGTCCTGCTGGCCCTGGCCGACTTGCCGGCCGACGAGGACACCGGCTTCGCCCTCGCCCAAGCCATCCGCGATCCGCGCAACGCCGGCGATCGCTGGCTCCGGGACGCCTGCGCCGCCGCGGGCGCCAAGCATCTTGCAGGCTTCGGCAAGGGCATCATCGGCAGCGCGGACCCGCTGCCCGCCGGCGCCTTGGAAGTCGTCCGCATCGTCGCCCGGCACTACGCCACCGCCACGCCGGATTCCGTGGCGATGGTGGTCCGGGCCGTTTCCGAGACTTCGGCCACTACGACCACCGCGGTGCTCGACGGACTGATCGCCGGGTGGCCCGCGCAGTCGAAGCCCGACTTCAACGACGAGGCCGGCACCCAGTTGGACGAGGCGATGCGTGCCTTCCCGGACGCCGCCAAGGACAAGCTTCTTGTGCTCGCCCAGAAGTGGGGCCGGCTGGATCTCTTCACCGCCCAGGTTTCCGCCAGCAAGCAGCGCCTCGCCGCCAAGCTCGCGGACACCGCCGCCGCCGACCCGGAGCGCATTGAAGCCGCCCGCGGCCTGCTCCGCTTGGCCGACGAGATCGGCAACGTCCGGGCCGCGCTGGGACAGATTTCACTGCAAGCGTCCCCTGCCCTGGCCGGCGGCCTGTTGGGCGCGCTCAGCGAAAGCCGCCTGCCGGAGACCGGCACCGAAGTGCTCAGCCTTTGGAAGAAATTCACCCCGGCCCAGAAGCGCGCCGCGTTGAACACCCTGCTCCGCCGTGGTCCTTGGGCCGCCGCCGTGCTGGACCAGCTCGCCGCCGGCAACTTGGTCCCCAAGGACCTCGACGGCGGCCAATGGCAGGCCCTGCGCAACAATCCTGACCGCGTCCTCGCGGCCCGGGCCAAGATGCTTTCCGAGAAGACCGCGAAGCTCAGCAGCGATCGTGAGGCCGTCGTGAAGCAATTCATGCCCGCCGCGAAGAAGGACGGCGACCTGAAGCGCGGCAAGGAGCTCTACGCCCAGAATTGCGGCGTATGCCACCTGTTCTACGGCACCGGCGGCAAGGTCGGCCCGGACCTGAGCGGCATCGGCGTGCGCGCCAAGGACGAGATCCTCGCCGAGATCCTCGACCCGAACCGCTCCGTGGAAGCCAACTACGTGCTCTGGACCGTCGAGACGAAGGCCGGCGATTCGCTCTCCGGCCGGCTCGACACCGAGACGCAGACCAGCGTCGAGCTCTACGACCTGCAGGGCCAGAAGCACGTCTTCCAACGCAAGGACATCGCCAGCCTGACCGCCTCAAACCAATCCATCATGCCCACCGGCCTCGAACAGGTCGGTGAACAGGGCCTGGCCGACATCCTGGCGTATCTCGCCGCCGGCGCGCAGAAGTAGCGCACCAGTCGATCATCGCCGCCGAGGGGCCTCCAACCGGAGGCCCCTCGGTGCTTTTGAGGTGCCTGCCGGTCGCCCCGGTGAGTGCGCTCCAACCCCTTGTGAGGCGGCATCGGCCAAGGGGACGGAAACACCGGTCTTGCCGGGGCTTGACGGGGGGGGCCGGTGTGTTTGCATTCGCGCGACATGAAGAAGTTTTTCGC
>JBIIUN010000032.1:0-18544 GCA_044339945.1 Kapaibacterium sp. (SeqCode) | reverse complement strand
GTGCTGGCCACCATCCTCGAACCCGAGGAAATGCTCCCTGCCGTCGGCCAAGGCGCCGTCGGCCTCGAAACCCGCACCGGCGACGACGAGGTGAATTCGGTCGTGGCCGCGCTCAACCATCGCAACACCTTCGTTGCGGTCACCGCGGAACGCGCCTTCCTGCGGGCCATGGGCGGCGGCTGCCAAAGCCCCGTGGCTGCCTATGCCCGCGTGTTGGGACATCAGGTCGATCTGCGGGCGGCCAGTTACCAGGACGCCGAACCACGCCAGGCGGAAGGGCGATTGCCGGTCGCCCAAGCCGCCAAGCTGGGCGAGCAATTGGCGGCCAAGCTTCGGTAACGGCTAAGGCGTCACCACGGCGCGGAAAAATTGGGCAGCACCATCGCCGGCGGGCGCCCTGAAATTCAGATGGCCGGGGAAAGGAGCTTCGGTCCGGACCGGAGCCCAGGTGACCAGGTCGGACGATTGCAGGAGCGTCGCGGAAGCACCCGGAGTCGCGGTCAGCTCCACTGCGTAATCGGACTCGATCCGGGTGATCGCCAACTGCCCGGGCGCGGGCTCGTCCTGGACCAGGAGATCCCACCGGTCGGGGCGGCGCTCCAGGTTCCAGAACAACCCGGCGGGCAACGGCGGCAACGTGATGGCCTCGAACTGGCCCGTCAGGACTTGGTGCCGGAGCAACGGAAACCGCGCTCCCAGAGGCGGAACAAAGCCGCTTTCCAGTTCGACGCGACCTTCGCCGGCCACGGAATGGGCACCCGCAACGGCCAGCAGCGGTTCTTCCGATTCCGGCTCGGACAGCACCCAGCGCAGGCGGGCACCGGGTTGGTTCGCCCACGCGCCCACGATCCGAAGCCCGCCCATGGATTGGCTGAGGGTGATCGCGGCGGCGTTGGTCACGGGGCCCCGGATTTCCCCGGCCAACTCCTCGACCGGCACCGCCAAGAAGATTCCGCCCGGCGCGACCAAAGTGCCGCCGAGCAGGCTCAGGTCGCCCGCCTCGTGGCGAAAGCCGCCTTGGAAGGAGAGGGTGCGACCCGGCGAAACGCGCACCGTGGCGCGGTTGGTCGCGGTGCCGCCGCCATTGTTCACCGTCAGGTCGCCCCCCAGTTGCAGCAGTCCCTCGTTGAACCAATTGCCCGTCAGGACGGTCGGGACGCCGATCGTCAGCTGTCCCGCCGGTCGGACCCAAAGGGTGCCTGCCGTCATCGAAAGGCGGACGGTGCCGCCACTGAAGAAGCCGGTTTCCAGGTGCCCGACGAGTTCGCCCGGACCGACCAACGTGACCGCTGTGTCACCGCCCAAGCCAATCGCGCTCAAGGCCCGCAAGTGCACCCCGGCGGCCAGCGGCCCTTCGTAGCTGCCGTTCGGCCCCACCAGCCGCGGTCGGAACGGCTGCCCGTTGGTCGGCCCCTTCACTGCGGTGCGGATCAGGAGCGGTTGCCCGGTGATCACGCCGCCGCTGAATTCAAACTGGCCGTCATACAACTCGAAGCCGCTGTCGCCGACGTTCATTTCCCCGGCCAATTGGGCGAAACGGCCGCCTGAGCCGGTGAACTGGGCCCGTGCGCCGGGACCCACCTCAAAGCGACCCGAATTCTCGAAGCGGGCGGCGGCGGCGCCAAACGTCGTCGGGCTGTCGAGCTGGACGAGGCCCTGATTGATCACGGAACCGTTGATGAACCGATTGCCGGAGACGCCTACTTCGGAACGGATCTCGCCGGTCGGGGAGTTCGTGATGGCGCCGGAGCTGAGGTTGATGCCGATGTTCGCGATGTCGTCCACCGAGCGCAGCAGCACGGTGCCATCCACCCGGAAGCCCGGGGTCGGCGGATTGCCGTCGAAGCCCTGCAACCAGCGCAAGGTGCCTTCGGGCACATCTTCGAGCGCCTGGGCCGGTCCGGCCAGCAGGAGCGCCAGCAGTCCGCAAATGAGGTTCCGGCGGTCCGTCGCCGGACCGTTGGTCCAATAAGGGAGCGTGTTGGGCATGGGTTGAAGTGCCATACGGCCTTGTCTCGCATCGGCCGCGTCACGTCAGCCATTAAGCGCCCGGGATGCCAAGATTTAACCTGAGCGCCCAATGGGTTCGCCCCGCGTCGCCATTGGCGGCGTGGCGCCGGGGCGCTTCGCTTCACCGTGGCTGAGCCATCAGTCCGAGCCCCCACGGTAGTTGCCGACGTGAGTCGGTGGCAGTCCCGCCCCGCCGACCCGCACGCCCACGGACTGACGTCCGCAGCTGCCGCGCGAACCGGCCCCGGTGGCCACGCTCAACATCTGCGCCCCGGAAACTTCCTTTTGCCATCCGGGCGCCCGCTGACCAAGCTCCGCCCTCATTTTCGCCGGGAAACGGGCCTCGCCTGCCCCGGCCTGACGCCATGAAACGCACGCACCATTGCAACGAGCTCCGCGCGGAACACGCCGGACAGACTGTGACTTTGACCGGCTGGGTCCATTCCCGCCGCGACCTCGGCGGACTCCTCTTCATCGACCTGCGCGACCGCGAGGGCCGCACCCAGACGCTGTTCGATCCGGCCGACTTGGCGAAGGACGTCTTCGAAGTCGCCACGCACCTGCACAGCGAGTCGGTCATCGAAGTCACCGGCAAGGTGCGCGTGCGCCCGGCCGGCACGAACAACGACAAGATTCCCACCGGCCAGGTCGAGGTGCTCGTCCAGAGCTTCATCGTCCTGAACAACGCCGAGGTGCTGCCGTTCCCGGTCGATGACCCGGAGATCGCCAACAAGGTCAACGAGGAGCTCCGTCTCCAGTATCGTTACCTCGACCTGCGCCGCCCGGAGATGATCCGGAACCTGCGCCTGCGCTCCAAGGTCGCCATCGCGACGCGCAGCTACATGGACGAACAGGGCTTCCTCGAAGTCGAGACGCCCACGCTCTTCAAGTCCACGCCCGAAGGCGCCCGCGAATTCCTCGTCCCGAACCGCCGCGATCCCGGGACCTTCTACGCGCTGCCGCAGTCACCGCAGCAATTCAAACAGATCCTCATGGTCAGCGGCGTGGAACGCTACTTCCAGCTCGCCCGCTGCTATCGCGACGAAGATCTTCGCGCCGACCGCCAGCCAGAGTTCACGCAAGTCGACATCGAGATGTCGTTCATCGACCGCGAAGACATCTACGCGCTCATCGAAGGCCTGCTGAAGAAGGTCTGGAAGACCGCGCTCAACGTGGACATCCCCACGCCGTTCAAGCGCATCAGCTTCGAGGAAGCCCTCAACCGCTGGGGCATCGACAAGCCCGACACCCGCTTCGGCATGGAGTTGGTGGACTTCTCCGAGGAGTTCAAGGGCTCGAAGTTCGGCGTCTTCGGCAACTGCATCGCCAACGGCGGCGTGGTGAAGGCCATCAACGCCCGCGGCCTCGCCGGCGCAACCCAGGGCCAGATCGAGACGATGACCGAAACCGCCAAGGGCTTCGGCGCGAAGGGCCTCGCTTACATCAAGGTCGAGAAGGGTGAATGGAAGTCGCCGATCGTGAAGTTCTTCTCGGACGCCGAGAAGGCCGCGCTCACCGCCAAGCTGGAGATCCAGGAAGGCGACCTCATCCTCTTCGCCGCCGACCAGTGGCTCAACGCCTGCGAAATCCTCGGCAAGATCCGCCTCTACTGCGCCGATGTCCTCAAGTCCCAGGGCAAGCTCACGATTGATCCGAAGCAGTTCAACTTCCTCTGGGTCGTCGAGTTTCCGTTGCTCGGTTTCGACCGCGAAATGAACCGCTGGTATTCCAGCCACCATCCCTTCACCGCGCCGGTGGCGGACGACATCCCGCTGCTCAAGACCGACCCAAAGAAAGTCCGCGGCCAGCACTACGACATCGTGGTCAACGGCGTGGAACTCGGCGGTGGATCGATCCGGATTCACCAGCCCGACGTGCAGAAGACCATCTTCGAGGAACTGCTCCAGATTCCGCCCGAAGAGACGCAGAGCCGCTTCGGCTACATGCTGGAAGCCTTCAAGTATGGCGCGCCTCCCCACGGCGGCATCGCGCTCGGCTTCGACCGCCTCATCGCAATCCTCTGCGGCACGACGAGCATCCGCGACGTGATCGCCTTCCCCAAGACCGCCAAGGGCGTCTGCCTCATGACCGACAGCCCGAGCCAAGTGACCCCGCGCCAGCTCCGCGATCTTCACATCGAAGTGAAGGCGGCGGTAAAGAAGGAGTGACGCGCCAGGAAGCTGTGATCACGAACCAATTCGATCCCGGATTTCACTGAGGACCGATTTAGCAAGGTCTCGCGCAAAAGCAGCGATTTCCTCACTGGAAATGACGTTTCCCAACTGTCGTTTCAGATCTGCTTGATCTGAGCCACTTCTCCGAAGTTCGAAAGTTCGGTTCTCGAACTTTACCGCAAGAGTGGCTGTGAGATCGAAAGGCATGACGCCCGTGGGTGGACTTTGGAAAGCCTCCCACTGGAAATCCAACTTGATCCCGCTGAACGGCGCTTGGTCGTCTGCGAGTTTCAAGAGGACTTGATCTGCGTATGCTTTGTCGACACTCCTACTGCTGACTGAATTGGTGCGGAGAATTGAAATTGAAGACTTGTTTGCCCGGAAGAGGTCGTCGAATTGGGTCAACTTTTGCGAGCATGCCCTAAAGAGAGGCATCAACGAGTTTCGGACGGTTTCTATCTGAGCCTGCCTAAAGTCCAACTTGTGCGTTTGGCCTCGAAGTTCGTGCTTTAGGAGCGCTACGGCCTTGTCTACGTCGTCTGCATCTTCGATCGATGCACCTTTCGCGCCGCGCAGATAAAGCGATTCGGAATCGAGCACACTCTGCGAGATGAACTCGGTGATTCCCCTAAGCTCACCTGCGTCTGCCTTCCGTAAGGCGGCCACGTAAGGGTCGCGTTCAGACAGCTTCACTACAACGGGAGGAAACCCGGATCGCATCACGAGCAGATTCATGAGGATTCGGCCGAGCCGTCCATTTCCGTCGTCGAACGGGTGGATGGCGAGGAACCGATGATGGAAGAGCGCCGCTTGCACCACCGGGTGAAGCTCCGCCTTCTGTTCTTGTTCGCGCTGCCAACCAACGAGTTCGGCCATCTTGGGTGCGACGTCTTCGGGCGTCGCATACTGATGAATCTGGTCGGAACCGGTGCGGACAAAGTTAGGGGTCGACTTGTATTCGCCCAACCTGACCAACCTCTTCACCCTCCGGCCATCCAGCGTCTCAGCTTCGGTTTCGTAAGGCTCGCGTAGGAGAATCTTGTGCATCTCCCGGATGGCCGCCTCGGTGAGCCGTTCCTGTCGCTGGATGAACAGCTGCAGGAAGTCGATCAGCTCGTTGTGACCCTTGATGTCGAGGTGGTCCTTCAGCGGTTTGCCGCTGGCGGTCAGTCCTTCCATCAGGAACGCCTTCGTTTCGCCGAGTGTCAGCGTGTTCCCTTCGATGGCGTTGGAGTGGTAGTTCCAGTCGAGCCGGAACTTCTGCATGATCCGGTGCTCCACCTCGGGCTTCAGCGGGCGGAGCTGGTCAATCTCCGCCTTCAGCGCGTCAATCTGAGTGAGGAGGTCGTTTAGCTGCATGGCCGGTAGATAGCCTACCGAAGCGCATCAGGGCAAACTTGGACGCGATCCATACCTCCGGGAGGGCGTGTGTGAATTGGTCAAGTGTGAGTCAAGTTATTGGTCAAGCACCTCCCGGGACCCGTGACACGACCAGCAACGGGAAACCAGAGGGTAGGTGCCAAAACAGAAACGGGGCGGACCTGAGTCCGCCCCGTGATCGTTCCGGCTTCACCCGGTTCACTTCGGGTTCGGGCCGTATTGCTTCAGCAGGAAGCCCTGGCTGTCCCAGGCGCCGGCATACACGGTGGTGCCGAAATACTTGGCGACCTGGTCGAAGGCGGGCAGCAGCTTGAAGTCGGCAAAATCCTCGGGCGCCGGGGTGGGCGCGCCGGGACGTTGGGCACCCATCGTCTTGGTCAGGCTGCCGCTGCGCAGGGCTTCCCAGGTGCCGCGCAGGGATTCGCGCTGGTCCTGATAGCCAAAGATGCCGGTGTTCATGCCGCCGACCTTCTGGGCGGATTCGGCGAGGCCGGCCGCGTCGCGGAGGGATTTGCCGGCGCCGTCCGCGCTGCGAAGGAATTGTTCCAGCAACGCCGGGTCATCGCTGATGGCGAGGTAACCGCCGTTCGGCGCGATCTCCAGGACCGTTGGCTTCTTTCGCGGATCGGTGGCGGGCATGGTGATGGTGGTGATCTTCTTGCCGTTGAACTCGCGTTCCTTGAGGTCGTCCGGGCCGCCGGGGAGGAGCGAGGAGAAGGCCTTGAGGCCATTGGCGAGTTCCTCGGCGTTGACCGCGCCGAGCAGGGTGAGGGTCGGCGGGTTGGCCAGTTCGTCGGCCGACTTGCCCTTGGGCGCCTTCACGTAGCTGATGAAGTCGTCGCCGAGGTTGCCGATGAACACCTTCTTGAAGTCGAAGTTGGGGTCCTTGTCCTTGCCGAGGGCACCCATGGACATCTGCAGCATGCCGCCGAGCTGCGGGGAGACCTGCTGGAGCATGGTCTCAAGGTTGGCCCAGGTCTTGGCGCCGTTCAGGCGCATGCGGCGGTAATCCACGGCATCGGCGGGCACGAAGGCCGGGGGCGCGCCATCCTTGGACTCAAAGGCCAGCAGCTTGAAGAGGCCCGCGCGTTCGCTTTCCGGCACGGCCAGGCCAAGGTTGAAATAGGCGCCATCGCCCTCCTGCTGGGCCGCGACCGACAGGCTCTTGAGCCCGCGCAGGCCGAGCGCCTGGATGGCCCGGCGGGGTTCGATGCCAAGCGCAGCCAGACCACCCGCCGTCTTCGAGAGCTCCCCCTCGAGGGTCGCGAAGAGCGGGGCGATGTGCACCCAGCCGTAGATCAGCGACTTGCGGAAATTCATCGAGGCCTCGCTGGCCTGGTAGGGGCCGACCTCGGACAGCGTGGGCACGGAACCGCCGGTGAGGCGGGCCACGACCTTCTCCAAGGCCTTCACGGAATCACCCAGCACCAGCGCGGAATCCACCTGGCCGAAGGTGATCTCGATCTTCCTGGTCGGTGCCTTCTCGTCCTCCTCTTCCTCCTCGTTACCCGCGCCCTTCGCCGGCTTGGGGTCGATGACGACGGTGGTAAAGTCCTGGTCGCGAATCTTCTCGGCCTTCAGCGTCTTCTTGGCTTCGCCAAGCTTCTGGCGGGCTTCGGCGAGCTTGGCCTTCAATTCGGGCGCCTTGTCCTTCGCGTCCAGCACGAGGACGTTGCCGGCGCTGGAATCGGGATTGGCGGGATTCCAGTCGCCGCGGATGACGGCAAACGAGATCTGGCCCTGGAGCAGCGGCAGGTATTCGTCGGCCTTGATGCCGAGGTCCTTCTCGAGGTCGCCGATGAATTTCGCGACGACCTTCTTCTCGAAGTCCGCACGGAACGGCCGCAGGGCCGGATCGGCCCAGAGCTGCCCGAACGGGGCGCTGTTCATCGTGCTCTTCGCCGCGGCCCAATCGGCGACGCTGAGCAGGACGATGGTGTCATTGGGGAAGAGTTGCGGCGCCGGCGGCACGGCCGCGAGCAACGACAGCGCGGCGAAGGGGGCCGCGAACAGGGTGCGAAGCTTCATTTGCTGCGCCAAGGTTGCGGCAGCCGGCGCGATGGCAAGGGCGAACTGGCAATTGGCGCCTCGTCAAATGTGACGAGGGCCGGGGCTCACTCCCAAACGAGGCCGGCCTAACGGGCGCGTTCGCCGGCCGGCTCCGTGTTCTTCAGGCGGCTGGGCGGTTCCAGGTAACGGAACGGGTTGCTCGGATTGTCGTTGTCGTAGGCGTAGGCGTCGCGATGGCGCAGGAAATAGCGCAGCACCTCGCCGGGAATGGCGAATCCAAGGCCCTCGCCGAAGGTGAGCTTCATGTTCGTCACGCCGATGACTTCGCCGCGGAGATTGAACAGGGGCCCGCCGGAATTGCCCGGATTGATCTGCGCCGTGGTTTGCAGATAGAGGTCGCCGCCAACCTGACGGGTCGTCGTGCTGACGATGCCCTCGGTGACGGTGCGTTCAAGGCCCAGCGGGCTGCCGATCGCAAACACACGGTCGCCCTGCCCCAGTTGCTCGGAATCGCCGAGGAGGACCTTCTTGAACTTGGGCGCGTCCTTGTCCTCGACCTTGAGCAACGTGAGGTCGGCGAACTTGTTCATGGCCACGATCCGAACGTCCTTGTAGCTGCGGCGCTCCAACTGGCCGTCCTTCTGGTGGTAAACCTCGATGGAAATCTTCGTCTCGCCCTCGACGACGTGGAAATTGGTCACCAAGTGGCCGTCCTCATCCAGGAAGAAGCCGCTGCCGAGGCCGCTGGGCGTGCGCACCTGCACGACCCCTTCGCCAAGCTGGGTCACGAGTTCGCGGACCGACTTCTCGGCCAGCGGAGTGGTGGCCACGGAAAAGAGGCCGCCCGCCTGGGTCTCGATGCCGGGCGTGGACGTGGCCGGGGCGGGTTTGGCCGCGGGCGTGCCGGCGGCCGGGCGGGAAACCGGCTTGGTGGTTTCCTCGTCGCCGCGGGTGATCTTGGCGATCTCCTTCCGCGGGACGCTGATCACCGTGTAGCCGAGGTCCACGACCACCAGGTCCTTCTTCTCCGCGAGAATCTTGCCAGTGACCGTGGCCTTGTCCTTGAGCACGACGGTGTCGGTCGCAGCGCCCAGCGGGAGGAACAGGCTGGCCGCGAGGAGGCCGCGCAACACGGGTGACTTCATGGGCGGGACGCTAGGCACAGTCCGGGACTGGGGCAAGCGGCGGGTGCGGACGGGCCGGCGCCGGATCCGTTCAGCGCGCCTGGCGGACGCGCACGGTGAACTTCGAGGCCAGGTTGTTCATCGAGGTGAACCGCACGGTTTCCTGGCCGTTCTCGGTCAGGATGACGTTTTCCCACGGCGTCTCGTCGCCCGTGCTGAAGCCGGCGGAGTCCTTGAAGACGCATTGCACCTGCACCTGGATCCGGCGCTCCTCGCGGTTGCGGAGAAGGGCGCCGACTTCCAGCCGGCCGTCGGGCAGCGTGCGGGTTTGCAGGCCGCTGCTGGTGACCGAACGCTGCGCGCCGGAGTCCATGAGCACGAACGTGGCGTTGGTCTCCTGGTTGTATTTCTCGGCGTTCTTCGCCTGGTAGGCGCCGCCGGCACAGCCGGCAAGCAGGGCGGAAACGACACCGAGGGCGAGGACGGGGATGAGCTTCATGCGAGTGGGGAACTAGTTGTTGCGGTCGCTGACGAACAGGACGGTGTCCCGTCCGGCCACGACCTCGAAATTGAGCGTGCGGGTGGTGAGCGGCTGCCCCTGCTGGGTCTGGAACTGCACCTGGAGCGAATGCGGGCCCGGCGGCAGGCGCAGCGAGGCGAAGCCGAGGAAGTTCGGCAGGTTATCCCACGTGCGCGTATCCGCCGAGGGCGTGGTGGCCGCGGAAATGGCCTTGCTGATCAAGCCGGCCGCGAGCAGGCCGAAGCCCACCTCGTCCGCCGCGCCCCGGCTGCCTTGGCCGCCGGCGGCCAGGATGGCGCCCGAGATCACCGCGGCATCGCCGAAGGAATCGGTGCCGCTCTTGAACATCGCCTTGCCTGCCAGCACGTGATCCATCACGCGGCCGCCGCGGGTCGTCGCCTGGTAGGTCAGGTCGTCGTAGGGACCGAAACGGTTCGTGTGCCCGGCGGCGACGAGCTGCACCAAGGAGCCCGGGGCGCTGCCCGCGCGGAAGCGCAGCTGCTCGCCGTATTCGCCGGACGAGTATTTGGTCGGCCCCGTGCCGCATTCGTAGAAGACCAGCACGTTCGCCTGCGCGTCGTAGTCGGGCGGCGGGTTGATGCGGGCGGACTTCCGGGCGCGCTGAAGCTGATCCTTGCCGTCGCCGCGGAGCTTCACGGTCGCGAGGCCGTCGAGGTAGTCGAGCAACGTCCAGTCGGCCTCGGTGATACCGACCTCGGGCGCCATGTCCTGCAAGGCACCGCTGCGGAAACAGGCGCGGGCATTGTCGGGCTCGCCGTCCATCCAGTAAATCAGGCCGCGGTAATAGAACGCCATCGCGCGCTCGTAAGGTTCGCCGCGGAAGTTCTTCCGGGACTCCTCCTTGAAGTAGTTGCGGGCCTCCTTGGCCGTCTTGTCGCCCACGCTCAGGCCGCCCAGCGTGAGGATGGCGTTGTCGAGCCGTTGGCGGGCCGTGACGAAGTCGCCGCCGCGCAACGCCCTGAGGCCGGTCCGGTAGTCGTCGAGCTGGCGGTTGCGCTCGGCCTGCTTCTCGGGCGAAAGGCCGGCGCAGCCGGTGAGGGCCAACGTAAGCGCGAACAGGCTGGCCAGTCGGACTAAGGAAGGTGAAACGGGCAAAATCATGACTCGACGGACCGATTAACCGGGCGAACGAAATGTTCGCCATGCCAAACCGGTCAGCAAAAAGACTCCAAAGCCGACCACCAATGGAATACCTCCATGCCGGACCTCCATCAAACGGTCGCTACCTCCAAAACCAAACAACCCGGAAAGCAGCACCCAAGTCGCCGGCATGGGGAGCGCACCGTGCAAGCCGGGAACCGGCACAATCGTGGGGCTGAACAGACACGCCATGACGAGCGAGCGAGTCAAGATGCGGGGCCAAAACCCGACGATTTTCCCAGTAAATCTCCACGCAGCGTAGGCCAAGCCCACCGCAACCGCGACAATCGCGCCCAGATATGCCCAAAGGATTCCCATGGCCGTATGGCTCAGGAGGACGGCCGGCTGATCACCGATACGCCGCGTCCTCCAGCCCTTGCTTCTTCACCTCGGCAGAGTCTTCCCAGAGGATGTCCGAGGTGCGCGAGTCGATGAGCTGGAAGCTGTAGAGGATGTAGTCGCTCGTGCCGGCCTTGGTCTTGGTAGTCAGGCCGGAGAGCTTGCCGGTCAGGAAGAAGTCCGCGCCCTTGAACTCCTGCACGTTCGGGTTCGTGGTCGAGGTGAGCGAGCCTTCCCGCTTCAGTTGCCGCTCCTTCTCCAGGTCGGCCAGCGCCTCGCGGGCGAGGAAACGCACCTGGCCATTGGCCTTGGAGTTGAGCTGCACCCGGATGCGGGTGAGGAAGATGTCCTTGTTGATGGCGAAGCGGGTCTCGTTGTTCACCGGCAGCAGCACGATGCGCGGCGGGCCGCCGGCGAAGGCCTTGATCTCGGCGGTGTTCAGGACGCTCCGGGCCATCTTGTCGGTCACGGCCACGAGGTCCTGCGACTCGATGCCGGTGCCGGCGACGAAACCCTGTTCATCGGCCTTCATCACGGTGACGGGCACGCCGGACGGGTTCTTGACGCCGGAGGCGCAGCCGGCGCCCAGCAGGACGGCGGCGGCAAGGGAAAGCAGGGGCAGCGGACGCAGGTCGTTCATATGCGGCGGAATCAAGTGGAAGGCGCCCGCCCGGTCAACCGGACTTCGGTCGGCCTGCGGGCCGGGGCCATCCGCGCTACCAGACGAAGGCGGTCGGCGGACATTCATTCCCCGGGACAGGGCCAACGGGACGGCGCACCCGTCGCGCCTCACCGCGAATCAGCCGGGCAGCATGCGCGGGGTGGTTTTCCGGGCAGGGTGTTGGTCCGCCCGGCCGTGGACCAGGACGGCGGTCCATTCGGCGAGGCGCCGGCCGAGAATGCGGCAGGATTCCTGGGTTTCCTCCTCGCGCGGTTCCTTGGCCGCCACGGCGCCGTAGTGGAGCGTCATCTTTTTGCCGGCGTAGTCGGTCACGCCAAACGTCAGGAAGCCGAAGTTCATCAGCACCGTGAGGATGGACTGGCAGGCCAACTCCATGCCGCCGCCCCAACCACCGGCGCTGCTGAAGGCGCAGGCGACCTTGCCGTCGAGCTTCATCCAGTGCTCGCCCATGGTCTCGTCCCAGAAGCGTTTCATCTTCCACGAGAGCAGGCCCATGTTGGTGGGGCTGCCCACCGCGAGCCCGTCGCACCAGACGACGTCGTCGGCCAGCGCGTCGTCCACGGACCGCAGGCGGACTTCAGTGTCTGGCACCTGCGCGGCGCCGTCGGCGACCAACTGGGCCATCTTCGCAACGTTGCCGGACTTGGAATCGAACAGGACGAGGATGCGGTTCACGCGGTGAGCATCAGGGAAAACGCCCGTCGGCAGAATGAAAAAGCTCCGGCCGAAGCCGGAGCGGGTTGGACGGAAACAAACCTGCCAGTCAGGCCCCGGGGGCAAATCACTTCCCCTTCACGTAGAAGCAGAAGAGGTATTCCTGGTCGCGGAGGTAGAGCTTGCCGCCGACCACGACGGGGTGGGGCCAGATGCCGCCCTGCTTGTTCCGCTGGGTGGAGAGCGGGTCGAGCTTGAAGCGGCCCTTCTCGTTCCAGCCCTTCGGCGAGGCCTCGACCAGCGCGACTTCGCCGCTCTTTTCGTCGAGGCAGTAGAGCATGCCGTCGGCGAAATGGGTCGCGCCCTTGCCGAAGCCCTTGTGCACCCAGACTTCCTTGCCGGTGGCGAGTTCCTGGCAGACCCAGCCGTAGCCGTCCGAATGGCCGTAGAGATAACCGTCCACCAGCACGACGCCGCCGTGGTGGTTCTTCATGACCTTGTTGTTCTCGTAGAGCGTCTCGGCCGACTTGCCGTCCGCGCCGAGCTTCACGGCCTTGCAACCGACGCCGTAGCCGGCGGTCACGTAGACGATCCCGTCGCCGTAGATCGGGGTGGGAATGACCGCGACGCGGCCCGGGAAGTCGGCCTGCCATTGCACGGCCCCGGTCTCCGGGTCGACCCCGAATACCTTCTTCTCCACCAATTGGACGACCTGCGACTTGCCGGCGTGGCTGATCAGGATGGGCGAGGAGTAGTGGGCGTCGTCCTTCAGGTCGGTGCTCCGCCAGAGCACGGCGCCGGTCTTGCGGTCGAGGGCCGCGAGCGTGCCCGCGCCGCCGCCGGGGGTGACGATGACGCGGTTGCCGACGATCAGCGGGGATTCGGTGTAACCCCAGCCGGGCAGCTTGCCGCCGAGGTCCTTGACCAGGGATTTTTCCCAAACGGCTTTGCCGTCCTTGGCGTTGACGCAGACGAGCAACCCCTGGCCGCCGATCGCGTAGACGAGTCCGTCGTGGATCGTCGGGGTCATGCGCGGGCCGTCGCCCCAGCCGTTGGGATACTTCGGGCCGGCCGCGGCATGCCACACCTCGGCGCCGGTCTTGGTGTCCACGGCGAGCAGGAATTCCTGGTCATTGCGCAGCCCCATGGTGAACAGCCGGTCGCCGACCACGGAATAGCCGGCGTAACCGAGGCCGGCATCCTTGTAGAGCCAGGCGAGCTTGGGACCGGCGGCGGGCCACTGCTTGAGCAGGCCGGTGTCGGGCGAACGGTCGGTGCGGCCGGCGCCGCGCCATTCGGGCCAGTCGGCGGACTTGGAGGCGGCTTGGGAAGCGCAGCCGGAGGCGAGCAGCCCGGCGACGAGGGCGCCGGCGACGGGGACAAGGTGGAGTCGGAAGTTCATGTGCGGAGAGTGGTCAGTTCGGCGGGAGAGTGGGGAAAACTTCCGCGGGAGACAACAGCGGGAACGCCCGCGAGCCGCCGCATCCGCCGCCGATCGCCCAGCACCCTGCATCGACGGCTTCAACGTCGACCGGGGTTTATCAATTCACGGTCCCGGCGCGGGGCTGGGTAGGAATGCGGGCGCAACGAATCACGGTCTCATCCCATGAAAACAGTCTCGCTCCATTCCTCTGGCTTCCGTTCCGCCGAAACACCGTCAGCCACCGCCACCGCCTTCACTCCCGCCCGCCTGCCGATGTGGCTCAAGCTGGCCTACACCGCCTTCATGGCCGTGCTGGTGCCGGTGTATTGGCTAAAGTATGGCCCGACCAATTTCCTCTACTTCTGCGACGTCGCGCTCTTCCTGACGTTGATCGGCCTTTGGACCGAGAACCGCCTGCTCCTGTCCCTGCCCGCCGTGGGCATCCTGTTGCCGCAATTGTTCTGGTGCGCGGATTTCGCCGTGCAGCTCACCGGCCACAAGTTCACCGGAATGACCGCCTACATGTTCGACGCGAACCGGTCACTGTTCCTGCGCGGGCTGTCGCTCTTTCATGGCTGGCTGCCGTTCCTGCTGCTCTTCGCCGTGCGCCGGGTCGGTTATGACCGCCGCGCCTGGGCGATCTGGACCGCACTCGCCTGGGGGCTGTGCCTGTTCTCGTTCTTCTGCCTGCCGCCCGCCGGACCGGAATTCGCCGGCAAGCTGACGCCGAACAACATCAACTACGTGTGGGGCTTCGATGACGCCCAGCCCCAGCAATGGCTGCCGCCGGGCGCCTTCCTGGCCGTGTGGATGGCCGCGCTCGGCCTGCTGATCTACACGCCGACGCACCTGGTGCTTCGCCGCCTGAAGGGACCGGGCCGCTGAAGCCAGCACCCGCTCCCGGAACCCAGGCTTACCGGCCCGTGAGCAGCAGCCACCAGCGGCGCGGCTCTTCCACCAGCAGTTCCTTCATCAGCGTGGGCAGCTGCGCCGCCTTGGTTTCCTCCAGCCGGCGGCACAGCCAGAACGCCACCGCGAAAGCGACGGCCACCAGGAGGAAATAGACCGAATAACGGTTCCACTCGACGCCCAGCACGGTGGTTTTCCACGCCCCGAGCACGTCCAGCAGCAAGCCCCACAGCACGGGCGACAGCCCGAGCGTGAGCTGCCAGACGACCATGAAGATAGCGAAGAAGTGGTCCCGCCCCAGCGGCGGGGCCAGGTGCATCGCGAGGCGGTTGTTAGCAGCGGAGAACACGGCGTTGACTAGCCCCACGCAGACGATCAGCGGCAGCACGATCCAGTTGCGGGCCGGCGCCAGGCCCGCGGCAATCAGTCCCCAGCCCAGCCCAATGATGACGCCGGTGGCCATCGTAAACGCGAGCAGCGGCCGACTACCGAGGCGATCCAGGCGCGGCCCCATCAGCCACGGCGAAACCAGGCCGCCGGCGAACGCGACCGACATGAGCAGCAGGATGCGGTCGTCCGGCATCTGCGGGCCCTCTTTCAGGAACTTCACCACGAAGGTCGTCACCCCGCCATAGGCCAGCGACCACGCGACGTTCAGCTCCAGCAGCCGGCGGAACGGCGGATGGCTGGCCAGCGCCCGCCAGGGGACGGGACCGGCGCCGCCCGAACTTTCCGGCGGCGGCGGGCAATCCGGCACCCGCTTGAGATACGGCAGGCTGATGGCGCCGGTGATCGCCGAGAACAGGAACACCGCGGCAAACCGCGCCGGCGTGGGTTCGGCGCCGAGCATGAACGCGGAAAAGGCGAACACCACGAAGCTCGCCCCGTTCATGTAGGCCTGGTCCCGCGCAAAATGCCGTCCGCGGAACGTGGCCGGGACGAGTTCCATGATCCACGGCAGCCACGCGGC
Organism: Kapaibacterium sp. (SeqCode); assembly: GCA_044339945.1. Taxonomy (GTDB): domain Bacteria; phylum Verrucomicrobiota; class Verrucomicrobiia; order Limisphaerales; family UBA9464; genus CAIWAH01. Next base: position 3,188 of record JBIIUN010000032.1, on the reverse strand, counting down.
GCTGGAAATGCCGCGCGAGACGTTGAAGGCCAGCAGCAGGGCCAGCAGCAGCACGAGCTGGGTCGCGCGGTCGAGGAACCCGCCGGTCAATGGCAGCAGCGCGACCAGGAAAATCAGCGCCACCCGCACCGACCAACCGGCCAGGATGAAGCGGCGATAACCCACGCGGCCGACGAATTTCGCCGCCGGAATCTGCGTAATCACCAGCAGCGGCATCATGCCGGCCAGGATGCCCAGCACGGTCGCGCTGGCCCCGAGCGACTTCGCGAACAGGACCATGGGACTGCCGAGGATCGGCTGGTAGGACAGCGCGTTGAACACGGCGAACACGTAGAGGTTCGCGAAGCCGGCGGGCAATTCGCGGCCCGGCTCGGCCGGTGGCTGGAGGGCGGCGGCGCTCAACGGCCCGAGTGTGCGGCCCCCGCGACCGGGGACCAGACTTTTGCGACTTGGGCGCGGGCCATCGGTGAATGCCGTCGACTCGTGACTTTCCAAGCCCGCCGCGACCGGCTTTCCTTGCCACCTCGAATGGACGACGCCAACCGCCCCAAGACTGAAGCCGAAGCCGGCGCCCCGGCCGAAAACGGCACCGCCCTTGACTATTCCGGCGCCCGCCGGTCGCGCGAACGCCGCCGCCGGAAAGTTCCGCCCTCCTCGGTAAAGCGAAACTATCTCCTGCATGTCCTGTTCTACGACCGGGCGTTCCGCTGGTTCGCCGTGGCGGGCATCCTGCTCTTCGGATCACTGGGGCTGATGTTGCCGAAAATCTGGGTGACGTCGCCGCCGGGCGTGTTCCCGGTCATCAAGGTCAATGTCGTCGATTTGCTGAAGGCTCGCTCGCTGAAGCAGTCCGCGGTCGCGGCGAGCGCTGCCGGCAAGACGGAGGAGGCCATTCAGGCCTGGCACTCGGCACTGGACAACAATGAGGCGGACGTGGCCGCGAACCGCGGCCTGCTCGCGACCCTCGCCGCGCAGCCCAAGCCGGATCTCGCCTGGCTGCGCCTCATGGCCGGAACCGCGGACTGGCTGCTGCGGCTTTCGGCCACCAACCAGGCGGACCTGGAGCTGGCCTGCCGGGCCAACGCCGCCTACGGGCAGTGGGACTGGATCGTTTACCGGGTCGGGCAGACGAATGCGCCCCGCACCGAGGTCACGACCCCGATCCTGCTGGCGGCCCTGTTTGAAAAGGGATTGATGCAGCGATTCGGTTCGGAGTGGGCGGCCCACAAGGAGCGCGCCCAGGATCAGCGCACCCGGCTCTACGTGGCCGCATGGACGGCCGGCTGGGGACCGGCCGCGGAATACATGGCCTCAGTCGAGGCGCTCGAAGCTGCCACCAAGGTTCCTGAGCAACAGGAACTTGCCTATCGGATGTTGCTGCGGGTGGATTATCAGCGCGTCGATCTGAACGCCTACGAGCGGCATTTCAAAGGGCTGCGGGAGACCGGGGGCGACAAGCTGCTGCATCATGTCCGGTTCTGGAATCTGCTGCGCATGTCGGGGCAGCGTTCCCGGGCGATCGAACTGGCCCAAGGCTTTTCCGATGCTCCCTCGTCCGTGGACGAGGCGGAGCAGTATCTGTCGGCCGTTGCCGCATTGCAGCAGGCCCGAATCCTGCAGGACTTTGCCAAGGACCGCCTCCCGAAGTTCATCGCCGCGCCCCCCGTCTGGGTGCGCACCGCCGAGGCACTCATCCAGGTTGGCGAATGGGACGACCTTCGCAGCCTGGCCGTCGAGATGCGCCAGGTGGATCGACTGAACGCCGAACTGGGCAACCTGAGCTGGTTTTTCGAGGGGGTGGGCGAACACCATTTGGGACGGCGACCACGGGCCGAAGATGCCTTCCAACGCTATCTCGAAAAGCCGTCCGGAGATACCCGGCTTACGTTCAGCTCCGCGGTGATGATGTCACAGTTGGGGTATCCCCAGGATGCCACCCGGCTCCTGCGTTCACTGGAGACCAAGGCCGGCAACTCGTCCGAGTTCTGGCGGCAGATGCAGCAGGCGGCCTACGAATCGCGGGAAGTGGATTCATTGATCGAGGCCAGCCGCCGGCTCTACCTGCTGCAGGCCAGCGATCCCGTGGTGGCCAACAATTACGCCGCCTCGTTGCTGCTCCGGGGTGACCGCGGGCCCGAGGCGGTGAAGGTGACCTTCGAGGTCCTCGACCGGATGCCCAATTCGGTGTCCGCGCGCGTCAACCGGGCCCTCGCCCTGCTCCAGGTGGGCCGCGTCGATGAAGCCGGACCGTTGCTCGCCTCGTTGGCCGGTGCGAAATTGGAACCGGCCACCGCGGCCGTGCTGCATTTCAGCCGTTTCCTGTTCCACGAGGGCAAGGGGCAGAAAGCCGAGGCCATCGCGGCGGCCGAAAAGGTGGAGCAACGTTTCCTCTTCCCGCTCCAGGCAGAGCAGCTGAACGCCTCGCTCGCCAAGCTGAAAGGCGTCCAGTAGCCGGCCAACCGGCCGCTTGCCAATCCGGGCTTCGTGCCTAGGCTCCCGTCCGCAATGGAATCGCAGTTGCAGCAGTATTTCCCGGTCCTGGTGTTGTTCCTCGTCGCCGTCGGCTTCGCCGGGGGCACGCTGGTCATCTCCGCGCTGGCCGGAAAGCTCGGGCGCCGCACCAAGACCAAGGACATTCCCTACGAATGCGGCATGCTGCCGGAAGGCCCGGGCAATTCCCGGCTGTCGGTGAAGTTCTACCTCGTGGCGCTGCTGTTCGTGCTCTTCGACATCGAGGTCGTGTTCATGTATCCGTGGGCGGTCGTCTACAAGGAGCTGCTCCAGCAGAACGCGGCGCTCATCCTCGGCGGCATGGTCAGTTTCCTCGGCGTGCTGTTCGTCGGCTACATCTACGCGTTGAAGAAGGGCGCCTTCGACTGGACCAAATAGTCCGGCCGGATCGTTCGACCCGCAACCCCGCGTTCGCGCGGGGTTTTTGCTTTTTCCGGGTCCTGATGCTGGTTGTCCCCGGGCAACCCCTTTACGCTGTCCCGACTTCATGGCTTCCGCGACACGCAGCTTCGACTTCCTTGTGCTCGGCAGCGGCATTGCCGGCCTGACTTTCGCCCTCAAGGTCGCCGGGCAGGGCCGCGTCGCCATCGTCACCAAGAAGAACCGCGCCGACTCGAACACCAACTGGGCGCAGGGCGGCATCGCCAGCGTCACGAGCCGGGAGGATTCCTTCGCCC
>JBIIUN010000345.1:0-5471 GCA_044339945.1 Kapaibacterium sp. (SeqCode) | reverse complement strand
CGCCGGGCAGGTCGCGGCCCGCGAGCTGAAGCTGGGCACCGAGGCCGGCGCCGCTCACTTCAGTCCGGACAACAGGTGGGTCCTGACCACGTCGTCGCGGGACGGGTTTGAGCCCGGCGAAGCCCGCCTGTGGTCGGTTGCCGAACTGACGCCGGGCGGCGGAGATATGGTCCATCAGGACGGGGTGACCATCAGTGCCTTCAGCCTCGCCGGGAACACGCTCGCCACGGGCAGCGAGGATGCGACCGCCCGGATCTGGTCGGTGCCCGCCGGCGCTCCCCTCACGCCGCCGATGCGCCATCGCCAGAACGTGAGATTTCTCCAGTTCAACGCGGACGGAACCATCCTGGCCACCGGCACGCGGGCGGGCGATGTCCAGCTATGGGATACCCGGACCGGGCTGCCGCTGATGGCCGCCCACGCGGTTCCCGCGGGCATCGTCAGCCTGCATTTCGTCCAGGGCGGCGCCCAGTGCGTGGTGCTTGCCGGCGACGGTGGTTTGCATCGCTGGGACTTGGCACCCGCTTCGCAACCGGTCGCCGAACTCGAGTCGCTGGCCCGGCGCTTGAATGGCGGTGGCACTCCGTCCCATCCCTGAGCGACAGCGCCCGGTCCGATTAAGCCAAAAGGCGTATGGCGCGGGACCGTCCCGTCGCCACGGTCATCCCACTCGCTTCACCGGCCAAAGGATGCAGAGGAACTTCGGTTCCATCGCCCGTCGGCCGCCGGTCGATCCAGTGGGTGGTGCCCGCCGGGGTGTGTGGCCCTGGCGGGCATTTTCGTCCCGCCGCGCCTCGGGGCTTCCAGACCGCGATTCCCGCCGGTAGCGTCGCGCCGATGAAGCCCCACTTTCGCCTCCTGCTCGCGGCGTTCGCCTGCTTCCCCTTCACGCTGCTCGCCGCACCGCTCGCGCTCCACACCCGGGCCCGCGTGCCGGCCGACGCCAAGACCAACGAATGGCGAGTCGTTGAAAAGGCGGCGACTTGGGACGCGGCCCGCACCGCCGTCGTCGTCTGCGACATGTGGGACAAACACCACTGCCCCGACGCCACCGAGCGTGTGGGCGAAATGGCGCCGCGCATGAACGAGGTCCTGAAAGCAGCCCGCAAGCAGGGCGCACTCATCATCCATTGCCCGAGCGACACGATGGATTTCTACAAGGACCATCCCGGCCGCAAGCTCGCCCAGGCCGCCCCCAAGGTCGCCACCACGATCCCGCTCGAAGGCTGGTGTTCGCTCAAGCCCGACAAGGAAGCCCCGCTGCCAATTGATGACTCCGACGGCGGCTGCGACGGCTGCCCTGACTGCCCGAGTTACAAGGCCTGGAGCCGCCAACATCCCGCACTGGAGATCCTGGACGGCGACGCCGTCACCGATTCCGCCGAGGCCTATTACCTGATGCGCCAGCGCGGCATCACCAACGTCATCGTCATGGGCGTGCACATCAACATGTGCGTGCTCGGCCGGCCGTTCTCCATTCGCCAGATGGTCCGGCAGGGGCAGAACGTCGTGCTCATGCGCGACCTGACCGACTCGATGTATAACCACCGCAAGGCGCCCTTCGTCTCGCACTTCCGCGGCACCGAACTCGTCGTCGAGCACATCGAGAAGTATTGGTGCCCGAGCATCACGAGCGCGGACTTCCTCGGCGGCGAGGCATTCCGGTTCAAGGGCGACACCAAGAAGGAAGTCTGCTTCATCGTCGGCGAAAACGAATACCACACCTGGGAAACGCTCCCCGCTTTCGCCCAGCAGGAACTCGCCTGGCGCGGCTACCAGCTGTCGTTCGTCACTGCGTCGCAAAACACCGAGGACTTCGACTTCAAGAATTGGGAAGCCATTCCCCGCGCCGACCTGCTCGTCATCAGCACGCGCCGCCGCGCCACGCCCAAGCCCATGATGGACGCGATCCGCGCCCACGTCGCCGCGAGCAAGGCAATCGTGGGCATCCGCACCGCGAGCCATGCCTTCGAGTTGCGCGGCCAACCGAATCCCGCCGGCACCACCTGGACCGACTTCGACACCGACGTGCTCGGCGCCGACTACCAGGATCACTATGGCAAGGGGCCGGGCCGCGACACGCTCGTGCGTCAGATCACGGAGACCGCCGGCAACCCCATCCTGAACAACGTGGACGCCACGTTCCGTTCGCCCTCGCACCTCTACCGCAGCCGCAAGCTGCTCAACACGGTCACGCCCCTGCTCCGCGGCCAGACCGAGGATGGGAAATCGGAAGCGGAGCCCGTCGCCTGGATCAACACCCGCGAGAACCGCCGCGTCTTCTACACCTCGCTCGGCGCGCCCGAGGACTTCACCGAACCCAACTTCCGCCAACTGCTGATCAACGGCATCCTGTGGGCGCTCGACGAATACATCGCGCCCGCCACGCCCAAGCCCGTGGACTACGCCGGCGCGTGGCAGACGCTGAAGGTGCCCGGCACCTGGGACGAAAATTCACTGGGCCGCCTCGCGAAATACGACGGCTTCGCCTGGTATCGGTGCTGGGCCAAGATTCCGGCCGACTGGACCGCGGACGCCGAATTCGCCCTCGAACAGCTCGACGACGCCGGCGAACTCTACCTCGACGGTCAGCGTCTCGGCGCCGTCGGCACGCTGCCGCCGAACTACACCAGCGGACTCGGCCCGGAGAAGACCTTCGCCGTAAAGGTCCAGCCCGGCACCTCGCATTTCATCGCCGTCCGCGTCTTCGACCATGGCGGCCGCGGTGGCTTCAAGGGCCGCGCCCCGGAACTCCGCGCCAACGGCCAGTCGCTCCGGCTGGATGGGGAATGGCAGTTTCGGACGGGAGACAATCTGGCGTGGGCGTCGCCATCTGATGGTGCGGTCAGCAAGAGATGATCGCCCTCCAGAACAAACTACGCCTCACGGACTGCCATGCCTAAGACCTACCGTATGGGAGCATTTACGGTGACCTCGGCGAAAGCGATCGTGACCGATCCCAGCTACAACGAAGAAACCGCCAGTATCGGCAATCTAGGTTGCTTGCTCCACCCTTGCGCGACCGGAACTTGGACGGTTGAAGTGGTTGAAGAGTTTTCGCCCGAGTATGAGTGGGAGATGGTGAGATCCGTGACAGCAACATTGGCGGAGTTTTCCCCTTCGCCTGCTGATGATTGGGTGCGTGTAGAGGATTCCGTGGGCGGCGACACGGGTTTACTCGGACTGTTTGACCTGGCGCACTTTCGCGACCTGAGTGTCATCCCAGCCAACCAAGAGTGGAGTTTCAAAGGAGGACCAGCGATCCCCGACGAGTTGTGGTATTCCTACGTCTGCGAGCTCGTCAAAGGCCACGAAGTCGCAATCGTTCCGTTCGGCTTTGTTGTCCACTGGGATGGCAGTATGGACGTGGACCGAATTACTCGAGGGAATCGAATCGTGGCCGCGCGCTTGTCGGTCTCTGGTTGGCCAGCGGGTTCATGAGCAAGTCTGCGCACTCCGCCGCTTGAGCATGGACGCGTCTGCCTGGATCGCGCAGCAACGCATCACCGTCATACGTCTGTTCTCCGTCGCCGACCTCCACCACGCGCTGAAGCAGTTAGGCTGGCTGGGCGCCCACGCGGCGGAGTTCGATCCGGCCAGGATCCGCCGGCGGAGCGGCGCCGGGTCCATCTCGGACGGCGGATGATTCCCGCCGACTACTCCCCATCCACCCGCTCGATCTTCGCGCCGAGCTTCCGGAGCTTGTCTTCCATGCGCTCGTAGCCGCGGTCTAGGTGGTAGATCCGGTGGACTTGGGTTTCGCCTTTCGCCGCCAGCCCGGCGATCACCAGTGCAGCGCTCGCCCGCAGGTCGCTCGCCATCACCGGCGCGCCACTGAGCGGTTTGCCGCCCTTCACGATGGCGCTCGGCCCCTCGATGGCCACGTCGGCGCCCAGGCGCATCAGCTCGGCGACGTGCATGAAGCGCGATTCGAAGATGCGTTCCGTGATCACGCTGATGCCCGGCGCGAGGCACATCAGCGCCATGAATTGCGCCTGCACGTCGGTCGGAAAGCCCGCGTAGGGCAGCGTCGTGACGTCCGCCGGCTTGAGTTTGCCGGGGCGCGTCACGCGAAGGGCGCCGGCCTTGCGCTCCACCTTCACGCCGGCCTCGCGCAGCTTGTCGAGCACGGCGGCGAAGTGTTCCGGGCGCGCGCCGTGGATGATGACGTCACCCTTGGTCGCGGCGGCGGCACAGATGAAGGTGCAGGCCTCGATGCGGTCGGGAATCACCTCGTAATCGGTGCCGTGCAGCTCCTTCACGCCGGTGATGGTCAGCGTCGGGCTGCCGATGCCGGTGATCTTCGCGCCCATCGAGACGAGGAAGTTGGCCACGTCGCACACCTCGGGTTCGCACGCGGCGCTTTCGATGACCGTGACGCCGGACGCCAAGGCGGCGGCCATCATGATGTTCGCCGTGCCGAGCACCGTGGGGCCGGCGCGGCCGCCCAGGAAGATGGTGGTGCCCTTCAGCCCCTTGGTCTTGGCGCGGATGTAGCCGGATTCGATCTCCAGCTTGGCGCCCAACGCGACGAGGCCCTTCAGGTGCAGGTCAATCGGGCGCGTGCCGATGACGCAGCCGCCGGGCAGCGACACGCTCGCCTCGTGGAGGCGGGTCAGCAGCGGGCCGAGGATGCAGATGCTGCCGCGCATCTTGCGGATGAGGTCGTAGTCGCCGAAGCCCTTCAGCTTGGCCGCGCGGACGGTGAGCGTGCCCGCCTCGAAGTTCACCTCGGCGCCGAGCGATTCGAGGATCTTGACCATGAAGCGCACGTCGCTCAGGTCGGGCACGCGGCGGATGACGCAGGTGTCCTTGGTCAGCAACGCCGCGGCCATGAGCGGCAGCACGGCGTTCTTGGAGCCGGAAACGGTGACTTCGCCGCGCAGCGGCGTGCCGCCCTGGATGAGAAAACTGTCCATGTGAGGAAGGGCCCGGGAAGCAAACGTCGGCCGCTAGGTCGGCCTTTAGTCGCGAACGGGTGCGCGCACGATGAGAATCCGGTCGCGGCCGGACAAGTCTTTCTCCACGGCTTCGATCAGCCAGCCCGCTTTCCCGAACAATTCGGTGAGGGCCGGAGCCTGACCGTCGCCAAACTCCGCCAGCAGCCAGCCGCCCGGCTTGAGCCACCCCAAGGCTTCGGCAGCGAGCCGCCGGTAGCACTCCAAGCCGTCGTCGCCACCAACCAAGGCCAGACGCGGGTCGTGCAGGCGGACTTCCGGGTCCAGCGTCTCGACTTCCGCAGCGGGAATGTAGGGCGGATTCGTGACAATCAGGTCGAAGGCGTTTTGCGGATCGCGGAATTCGGAGTCCAGGGCGGCGAAACCGTCCCCGGGATGGAACCGGATTCGGTCCGCCAGCCGGTAGGCGATGGCGTTGGCGCGGGCGATCCGCAGGGCATCCGGCGAGACGTCGAGCGCGTGAACCTCCGCGGACGGAACGGCCTGGGCGATGGCCAGTGCAAGGCAGCCGGA
>JBIIUN010000105.1:0-11935 GCA_044339945.1 Kapaibacterium sp. (SeqCode) | reverse complement strand
CTGCTGGGGCAGCGGGCGAACCGGCTCGACTTCGCGGACATCCTGGACTCGGGGAAGATCTTCCTGGCCCGCCTGTCCAAGGGGCAGGCGACCGGGAACAGGCGGAGTCGGATGCGTGGGCGGTGATTGCCGCCAACAAAGCCCGCGACCGGACGTGACCGGAGGTGACCGGAGAATTGAGGTGCCCCGGACCCCTCAGCGCGCCTCCGATTCCTTGGTCTCCGAATTGCCGAGGCAGGTCGGCCGGCTGCAGGTTTCCTGACGATGAAATCGCACCGCCACCCTCCCGCCTCATGGCTCATTTTGCGCCCCCGGATAAGGGTCTGAATTGACCCCGCGCAGTGTCCTCCCGAAGCAGGTTGCCGACGGGTAAAAATCCCTGGCTCGAAGGCACCACCCCCACCGAATTCGACGAGGTGAGTGGCAGGACTTTTTCGCAACTTCTGCTTCCCAGTGGTTCCGCAGTGAACCGCCATGCCCACCGACCGGCCCTATCAAAATGCCCCAAAAAACCGGGGTTCGACTTCCCAAAAAACTGCCCACTTTGGGAACTGAACTTTTCTTACCACTCGCCAAACCGTTGCGGTGGAGGTGTTTGCGTGGATTGGAGCGGGTGAAGGGAATCGAACCCTCGTTTCGCTTCATCTCATTTAAAGCCCGTTTTTACGGGGGTTTCTGATCATTTTTGAGATTCCAGTGGCCATTGTTGTGACTATGTGTTGTGACTACGCGACGGAAAGGAATCACTCATGGCCTCCGTCACCAAACGTCCGACATCACAGTTCTGGTTCGGGGTTTACCGCGACCGGAACCACCGTCAGGTCCGCCGCTCCACCAAGCTGACCGACAAATCCGCCGCCCGCCGACTCGCCGAAGAGTGGGAGCGAATTGAGGAGCTCGCCCGGGAAGGTCCCGCAGCCGCCGCGCAGTTCCAAAAGGTCATCAACGAGGTGACCCGGGAGGTGATGGGCGCCAGCATCCCGGACCAATCCATCCGCAGCTACCTGCTCGATTGGGTGCAGGGTGGCAAACGCCGCCGCGCCGACTCGTCCACGGAGCGGTATGCCGGCATCGTCCGGTGCTTCCTGGAGATCCTGGGGCCGGAAGCCGACCGTTCGCTTCGCCTGATCGCCCCCTTCCACATCGAGCGGTTTGTGAACCACCGGCTCGACCAGGGCCGCGCTCCCAAGACAATCTCGGTGGATACTAGGATTTTGGGCATCGCGTTCCATCGTGCCGAACGCTATGGCTACATCGACAAAAACCCCGTGCCGGTAATCCAACTCCCCAAGGTGGTCAGCACCGAACGGGAGCCGTTCACCTACGCAGAAATCGAACAGCTCGTCGCGGCCGCGTCCAACCTCGACTGGCAGACGGTCATCCTGCTCGGGGCCTACACCGGCGCGCGGCTGGGCGACTGCGTGGCCGCCACCTGGGAGCAGGTGGACGCGGAGCACGACCTGATCAGCCTGCGGCAGACCAAGACCGGCAAGCCGGTGATCCTGCCCATCCATCCGCGGCTCGGCCGGCATCTGGCCCACGTGGCCGAACAGCATGCCACCGGCCCCCTCGCCCCCTCGCTCGCAAGCAAAACGCCCGGGGGAAAACATGGTCTGTCGGAAGGGTTCAAGCGCATCGCCCGGCGGGCCGGAGTGGATCTCCGGATCGTCCAGGGCAAGGGAAGACAGCAGTTTGCCAAGCGGACCTTCCATTCGCTTCGGCACACCTTTGTCTCGGCCTTGGCGAACGCGGACGTCCCGATGGAAGTCAGCATGGCCGCCACCGGCCACGTCTCGGCGGACATCCACAAACGTTACTGGCATCTGCAACAGGAGAGGTTACGGCGGGCGATCTGGAAACTGGCCGATGCCGACCCGAACCGGCCGGCCTAGGCGTAATTGGCCACGCAACGTGCCGTGAGCGCTTTCCGGGCGGGCGACGATTCGCTGAGTGTAAGTCGAACCGTCGCCGAAAGGTTTGCTGCGCGACCGCCAATCAGCCCGTCGGCGCAAGCGGCACGATGCACTCCGGCACATCGTTCTTCGGACTGCCGACCAGCGCGGGCACGGCGTAGCGGGTCAGGTATTCGTCGGGATAAGGCCGTAGGAGGCTGGCCAGTGACTCCACGGTTGTCGTTTCGTCCAGCCACTGGTTCCGCGCCTCCCCGTCGAGGATCACCGGCATCCGGTCGTGGATGGGGGCGGCCACGCCGTTGGGCGTTGTGGTCAGGACGGTGAAGGTCTCCAAGGGCTCGGCAGTGGCGTCCTCCGGGTTGCGCCAGTGCTCCCATAGGCCCGCGAACAGGAAGGGCTGCCGGTCCGGGCGCACGAAACGCCACGGCTGCTTCAGCTTCGCGCCAATCTGCTGCCATTCGTAGAAGCCATCCGCTGGAATCAGGCAGCGGCGCTTCTTGAACGCGGAACGGAAGGCCGGCTTTTCGGCGACCGTCTCCGAGCGGGCGTTGATCAGCGAATAGGCGATCTTCTCGTCCTTCGCCCAGGAAGGCACGAGGCCCCAGCGCAGTTCGGTGATGACGGGCAGGCCGTGTTCCAGCCGGATGACCGGCGCCCGCTGCGAGGGGGCGATGTTGTAGCGGGGTTTCCCGTTCCATTCGAGGCGCACGCCCGAGATCTCGTCGAAGGCGTAGCTCGTCCGGTCTGCCAGGGTGTAACGGCCGCACATGCGTGCAAGGGCAAGCCTTCCGGCGTTCCCGGTCAAGCAGTGCGGCAAGCCCACCCGGTGGGGGAGAAATCAGGGGGAGAACCACACATCGCCTGCTGACGTTCGCGCGCGCCATGGTGGCTCTGATATATGAAGAGCCTTTATTTGCTGGACGAAATCCTCTCGGCCGCGTCGCCGAACCACCTCTCGAAACAAGAGGCCCTGGACGCCCTGGGCGTCGGGAGCCACCAACTCTGGATCCTCACCTCCACCCTACGGGAAAGCTACGATCGCAGGGTCGAGGTCAACCATCTCGGGCTCCGGTATCCTCAACCGCCGGCAATCCCGTTGTGGGTCGAGTTCCTCGCCGGGGTCACCCGGCTCTCGCGCGCGACGAAGCGCATCGTGATGGAAGACGCGATCGACCAGAAGGTCATCACGGTCACGGTGAAACGGAAGTGCGTCCGGATCCTGCCCTTTGAAATTCGCGACGATCAGGTCGTGGTCGCTGCTGAAATTCCCGGCGGCGAGGTTGCCCGCCGCTTCAGCCCGACGCATCTCGACGAGATCGATGCGGTCGTCGAGATCCGCAAATTCTCCGGTGATGCCGGCCAACTTCGCCGCTTCCTCGGATGCTGAACCCAGCACCAGCACCGATGACACCTTTCGTCACCGCTTCACCTTAAAATCTTCGTAACCGTAGGCAGCAATTTAAGAACACTGTGTTCGAATTACAATCGGATCTACACATTCAATTCCTAGATTCAAATTGTTGAAGTGTTTCTTCATACGGATGGACATTTCCCTCTTCAAAGTAGATCGGTCAGTTCGGTCGTATGTGAATTTGCACATATTGACCGCGTCGCCGACCTGATCGGTTGACGGTCGTGGCGGGCTCAAGAGCTCGTCCCAACATTTCGAGAGCAATCTGAAGCAGTGCGAGATCTTTTGTAGCGTCCTTAGATGATCCGCCGGATTATCGCGGGAATGGAGTGGATAAGTGACTAAGGCGACAACGTCCGCATCCCCCGATGGAACCACATTCAAAATCGGGCTTTTTCCATCCCGATTCCACATCTCAGGCAAGACAACGCTGAGTTTGGGATTCAGGTTTGTGGCGATAATTCTCTTAATCTCACTCTCGGCATCCCACTCTCGCTCCACAACAGGCGTCCATGGCCACAAACCGACCGCTTTTCCCCCTGCGCTAAGGTAGGCCAAAGCAATGTTCCGTGGAACCTCGTCGAGACATTCGACTCGAATTCTCATTTCATGGATTGCAGTAAGCAAATCACAGTCACTGTCGATTCGTGCCCACGCCTTGGACCCCGGGTTGTTCGGTTTGAATTGCACTTCGAATAACAAAGCCGCAGGGACTATGCTTATGGCGGCTTCAATCATGTCACAGACATCCAACTCTTGCTCGTGCGCAGAATCCAAGGAACCGGCGTGGAACACGCCCCAACCGTCTACAAACGCAACGACCTCCGCTTTCTGCAAGGCTTCGCCCGGCTGCCAAACTCCTGCCACTTGGCGGAAAAAATGACGGGGATCACCCCCGAGGAAAGCCCAGAGCCATGTCTGTTTGCGCTTGGCATCGCTCTGCACAATCAACTCGCCCAGTTGGTCCGAGACCTGTCGGGACAGGGGTTCGGCCGCCCCGGCCTGTTTCCGCAACAGCCAGGCCACCAATCCCGGCAAAGCCCCCTTTTTCAAACTTTTGAAGTGCCCATCGACTTTCCTGCCGTCGAACTGCTTGACGGCCTTGTGGAAGGAGGTGGAAACCCAACCGGACCGGGGTGTGGCCTGACAGCGGGTGAGCAGGATTTGGAGCGCAGGCTCCGAAGATGACGGCTTGGCGGCGGGGCCAAGATGAACGTGGATTTTCATGCTCCCCGCACTTTTTGGGCGGTCTCCACCGGGCTGGCAAGTCCGGCGGAGGCGATTCCTGAAAACGCCATGGGAACTGCCAGCCGACACCAAAGGAACAGCTGTGACGCCGGATGTCAGCCGGGTGGCTGATACTCTCCCCGATGAAAACAAAAGCTTCAAAGGTGGTGTGGAATCAGGCGGAACAAACGGCGGTGAAGGAGGGTCTCAAGCAGTTGCTTCAGGCCAGTCGCCTTCCTCGACATTCGTGGGCACACCTACTTTGGGTGGCCCAACGTGCTGTCCTCCCCAGCGGCCGTTGGCGCAATGAACGCAGTTTGGCTCCCGGCATTTTCCGAGATTCGAAGACGAATGAACTTCACTGGGGATCGCCACGCGACATCGTGTTCGAGGCCTTGCGCGACCTGCAGGTGCTCCCGGCGGAGCAACTGCGGCGGGAGCCGCTGCCGGCCCGCGAGGCGGTGCGACTGCCACCCGCCCTGAAGCCGGAAAAGGCGCCAGCCGGCACTGTGAGCCCTGCGCCAAAGCCAATTCCGTCCGATCCTGTGCCGGAAGCTGAGCGGGCAAACCAACGTCTCAAGGAACTGGAGAAGCAGTATGCCGAGGCGCTGACCAAGCTCAGGCAGTTGGAAGAGGAGCGCGCCGAATCCCGGTTGGTCGCCCGACTGGATCAGCTCGAGGCGGCCGTCGGGCAAATCACGGAGTTCATCACGTCGCACGGCTACCGGCCGACCTCGGACTTTGTTGCCGTCAACCGGGTCGCCTTGGCCCGGAGCTTCGCAGCCTGAGGCGCCTGGGAATGACGTCGGACGTCACCGTGCTGTGCGATCATGGTCGCCACGGCCGGCCGTGCGCCAAGATGGCGGGCGGAAACGGCCGCACTGAAAGGAAACATCACATGAACCGAATCGTCCGGGACAATCGCCAGCAGCCCATCGCACACATCCGCGACGCGGGCAACACCGTCCAGATCTTCGACCGCACGGGCGGGAAGCTTTTGGGCTACTACGCGAAAGCTGGGAACGCAACCTATGACGCCAGCGGCCGGCTCATCGGCCACGGCGATCAGCTACTTCGGCTAGTGCGGTAGTTACGCGGTTTAACCCGCCAGCCGTCTTCAGGAGGGCGGCTGGCGGCGCTCCCTCCCGGTCGCCGGTCAGACCCGGCAGCACCCATTGCCGCTGCCGCGAGGCCTCGCCGGCGATCCGGTTGCACACGGCCGAGCACGGTGTTCACGGGGTGACCGGATGGAAGGTAGAGCCGGGCCATTCGCTGCGGCGTTGCCAGCAACGTTGCAGCCAGGCGGTGTAGGCCGTCGGATCGGGTTGGTGGGCCACCGCCGCCCGGGATCCCAGCGCCTTGTCGGGCCAGAGATGCAGCCGGTCCGTCAAGCCGACCTTGTCGGCGACACGTTCCACCAATCGCAACTGCCCGACGGCGTAATCCCACCACGCCGTCCGCGAGGCATAGACCCCCGTGTTGAGCTGAATTTTTAGCCAGGCGGCGTGGTCGGCGATCCGGGCGACGTTTTCCGCCCGGATGTTGATGGGTTCGTGGAAGACCGTCACGGGGTTGAGCCGGGCGACTTCAGTGAGGGTGGCGGTGAGGTCGGCTTCGTCCACCTCGGGCGGCGTCGGGGCCAGGGCGACGTAGACCGGGATGCCGGCCGCTGCGGCCGCCTGAAGCGTGGCCAGACGCTGACTTGGGGCAGGCGCCTTGGGCTCGTAGACGCGGGCGAGGTCATTGCGGAGCGTGGGCAGGCTCATGCCGAACAGCAGCCGCGAGCCGAAGCTTTGGAACAGGTCGAAGTCCTGCCGGGCGAGCGGGCTGCGGGTAAGGATGCGGACGTTGAGTGTCGAGGTGTCACGGATGAGCTCCAGCGCCCGGCGCACGATGAATCGAGCGTGGGCGCGCAGTTCAGCGGCGCGGGCCGCGGCCGGGTGCTTGATGACTTGGTAGGGATCGGTGGTCGTGCAGAGCATCACGGCCCGGTTTCCGTCGGGCTTCAGGGCGGACAACGGTGAGCGCTCGGCCTGCCGTAGCGACGCGAGAAACCGTTTTTCATCCCACGACCTCACCATCACGTAGTCGCCCCACTCACCGTCGGGATCGGTCACGCCGTAGGTGGAAAGTGCGGCGGCCTGTTTGATCGTGGCGGCGCTGGGCACGTAGCAAAAGCGACAGGCATGGTCGCAACCGACGAAAAAGTTCAGCGACCACGAGGACAGTGACTTGTAGACGAAGTTGTTCGCCTGGATCACCGCCGGGTGGTTCCAGACACTGACCGGCTCGGGCAGCACGGACGGGTTGGGGAAGCGGGAAACAACCGGTGCAGAGGGATTGGACTTCATTGCACACGCAATCAAGTGAGCGAGACGGGACGGGGTGGGCGTTGCCCTGACGGGGAACGGCAGGAGGGGAATGCGCCTGGCTCCAGGCGCAGGGCTAAGGACGCTTTGTCGGGCCAGCTTCGGCGTCGCGTTCCCACTCAGCAGTTTGGAGGACTTCGAGTCGCTGGGCCCAAGACAGGGCGTGAGCGCGAGTGACCTGAAGGCTCGCCTGGCTCGCTTCCAGCGGCCAGCGCGTGCCGCTGGTCAGCTTCAGGATCGTTCGGTCGGCGCGGGCCTGGGACTCTTGGAACCGCGACCACATCGCGGCTTCTTCTTGGAGTTCTTTTCGTTCACCCGGCGTCAGAAGATGGCCAAACCTTCCGGTGGCGAGCTTGTGAAGTCGGGCAACCTCGCTCCGCCACAGGCGAGTTGCCAGGTCCGAAGCCTCCTGCAGTTCAATCTGTGTCTCTGCCTTCTGCATTCGCTCCTCCAGCCAACGGTCGAGGGGTTGACGCTGGGTTCCCTCGCCGCTTTCGCGGGTCACGGGCAGCCCTCTTCCCGTAGCCGGATCGAGCAATTCCAAGCCCTCGGATTCCGTGAAGCGGAGGCGCAAGGCCCGCCCTCCCTTCCATTTCTCCAATTCCGTCTCAGTGAGCCACGCCTTCTCGCGTGCCCCTTTTTCGGCGAAAACTACCTGAAAGTGACGCGACTTGCCGCCTGGTCGCCCTTTGAGCTCCAGCGTGAAAGAGTCATGGGATGCGACAAACGTGAACGATTCCTCGAACAACTGTTTCGGCGGGGAAGAGGGTTTGCCGGCCGCGCAACAGACCGCCACCAAGCCGAGCAACAGCACCCACTTGCAGGCGCCGGACAGACTGCGTTTCAGATTTGGCATAATGAAATCCCTTTTCGGTCACTGAACTTCTCTCAAGCACCAGCCCCAGATGTGCTCCAACAACACCGAGCAGTTTCAATCCAAGGGTTCGAGCTCTTCTGAGGTCGATCAAACTCGAGGAGGCACGGGCTTTGGTGATACCAACCCGCCGGACACAGAACCAGGGTTGATCCGGACACCTGAACCACAAGTGGCTGCCTCTTCAACACAACTGGCTGCGAAAGCCAGGATCGAACCCTCCATTTCCGCCTCGCCGTCCTGATGAGTAGTTGCCTGCAAGGCCAAATTGAAGCAGCTCCAGTAACGGTAGGAACCCCCCATGAACTCGGTCTCTTCGGCGGTGAAACCTTCCGGGGCAGGGTTGGCGAAAAAGAACTCGTCGAGCGGTAGTTGCTCACATTTGGGGACGAGCGCATTGCCAAACGACTTGGCCGCCAGGGAATCGGGGAACTGGATGAGGATGGAGATCAGTTCGGGTTTCGTTCTGTCAGCCCCCTTGCGCCCAGTCAATTCGTGCAGGGCGGCGCGCAAGTTTGCCACGGTGAAATGCTCGAGGAGATGCCGGACCGGAATCTGGCGCCCCCGAAGAAAGAGCCCAGCCTTCGCAAGTTGGACGAGTTCCGCGAAATGCCGGGCCGTGCTTTTCCCATCCCACGGCGAGTTTTCCGGGATCCAAAACGCCTGAGTCAGGTAGATTCCTGCCCGGCAATAGAGGTAATGCTGCAGCAGCGATTCCGGCAACCCCAGATGGACGAAGCGGCTGAAGTCGACGGGCGGAGGTTCATCCTGCCGGAGAAGGATTTCGCAGCAGGCCTGAGTGGCCCAGCCAAAGTCCCGCCGGATCAACGCGTTGACCGCCTGGACGCGGTCCTTGGGGGACAGTCGCAGGAAGTCCGGATGGGAGGTGTCGAGGGCATTCTGGATTTGCGCGCGGCAACGTCTGAGGAAGGCGCGACCATCCTGCGGGGAGAAAGTGCATTCCGCAGGCGACGGCGTTTCCATCTCCTGACTATGCGTTGCTTCCTCAATCGTCGGCGTCCCGGGGGCCGCTTCCTTGGGTTCCTCCTCAAGGTGCCGGCTGAGGAAAGGAATGCAGCCTACCGGATGGGAGCAGTCGGGGAGTGGAAAACTGGGCGTTGCGTGGCTCGGAAAAGTCCGGCCGTCCTTGGCTTGGCATTGCGGGCAGGCATTCGCCAGAGGGCGGAACTCGATCTTAAGAGTCCGGGATTCGTGGTCCTCAGAAAGTGTGAGCCAGTTGCCGGCGTCGCGAATGATCAGATCCGTAACAGTTGCCAGATCAATGCCAGCCGGAAGCAGACCGGCGGGTGGCAATGGATACGAAGGCTCGGTCAGCCAGAGCTCGCGCAGGGCGGCGTGGGGCCGGAGTCGGTCCACAGCTTCCGGGGAGAGCCACCGCATACAAAGCCTTCCCGGTTGCAAGACTCGCTCAAGGAGCTGCAGATCGGGTTCAGAATCGAAGTCAGGACTTTCATAGTGGCGAACGAAGGTCGCCTGCTCACGCAATGCGTGTGCAAGGTTGCCTTCCATCAGTTGCTCCAAGGTTCGCTGGATTGCGACCGATCGGGCCGACTTGGAGTCCGCCTGGAAGCGTTTGATCCATGCCATTCCGTCATCGGCCGTTACGACACAGCCCTTGGCCTGCCAGTCGCGCGGCAGGCTGTCTGGCAGGTGTGTAATGACCAGGTCAGCGAGTTGGCGATGGTTTGCGCGCGCCTCGCGGTGGAGACCCTGGCGGCGGAGCAGAGCGCGAAGTTCGGCGGACGGATGCTTGGAGGCGAGGACTTCTGCTCCTGAAGCTGGACGCAACCACCCTCGGTTCATTAATTCGGCCAACATGGGATCATCCTCGCCACAGATACACTCCATCTCTACGAGCTGTTTGGGGAGTCGGGGCTGACGGCACGCCTTGAGAAGGTAGAAGATCGCGCAAGGCCGCGAGGAGAGGGTTTTGGCAAGAGTGGGGTAAGTCATGAAGGCCAATTTAATCGAGGTGCACGTCGCCAGCGCGGCAAACGTTGCACGGCCCGATGACGTTTCGTGTCACTGGATCGTCTGCCAATCCGGAAGAACAATCGACGAGGGCTAGCCGCCTTAGGGTCAGACCCCGATCAATCCCGAAATTGGACGACGCCCTGACCTATGTGGCAGCGGCAAGAATCGCCGTGAAGGACCTGGGCAAACAATCGCTGCTACAGTCCGCATTGGCCACCAAGGGTCAGGCCTCCAGGCATTGCTCCAGTTCGTCGCGCTCCAGTCGCCGAAGATAGTCGGCGGAAACCAGCTGCTTGGCGGCCTTCCAGTCGCCCCGATAGGGCTCGGCCGCGAGCACCTGAATGTTTTTCAAACGGAAAACCAGGCAGCGATTGGAGTGAACTTCCCCGCAGACAGCCGCCGTCTGGCCAACCACTTCGACGACGAGAAAGGGCAGCAACTCCGTAAAGGTCTTTCCTTTTGCGCGAACGCACAGCGCCTGGTGAGCGCATTGGGCGTGGACGATCCATTCCCGAGTTTCGACGAATGGCCCCAAGGCCGTGCAGAGCACGACCGGCAACTGCGGTGGCCTCGCGTAGAGGTATCCGTCACAGTGCTTGTCAAATTTCACCTCGCAGTTGGCGAACTCTTCAAGCTCGGAGATGCGCCGATGGACCGTTCGTTTATGCGCCTCCAGCACATTCTCGAGCTGCGCCATGCTGTGTGGCCGGCCACTGCCCAAGACTTCGTCCAGCTTTAGGAATTGATAATCGTTCATAAAAATCCGCGCCGATTTTAGGTGAATCGAAATCGCGCCAACAAAAGTTTTTTGAGTCGATTCTGTCAGGCTCCCCAATATCTTGGGGAGCTTGTGAGTTGCACCCAAATTGGTTGGGGATTTTTCCGGGCGTGACCACAATCCCTCGCAGTATCACAGCGATGGGGCGCTTGGTTGGCACCGGGTTTTTCGCTCCAGATTGCAGTCCCGACGCAACCCGGACGAAGAGCCAGCCATTCAGGGGGCGTCTGGCCAAATCTTGCTGAATTCCCGCAGAACTACGCCCCTCTCGAACATGGCCGCCCATGCGCTTGGGGCAAAGGCGTGACATGGGATGTCATCGGGCCCCCTTAGTGTGGGGGCATGATTGAATCGCGTCCTGCTCGCCATCACCACAGCCCGATTTCCGCTCCGGCCGGTTCCTCGGCGCTGGCCGAACGCCTGGTCCGGATGGGACTCGGACATCTGGTCAGGTCCACCGCGGAACCCGGCTTGGCTGTCCTCGACCTTTTTCCTTGGTGGGCAATCCAGGTCACCAACCCCGGCCGTTCCTGCCGCCATTTCGACGACCTCGCCAAGTTGCTGGCCGCCGAGGTGTTCAACCTGCCTCGGGAAGACCGCCGCCACGACCAGGGCCGGGCACTGCTGGAAAGCGCTCTTCCCCTGGGATCGCTGGCCGAGGTCGCGCACACCCTTGGCCGGGTCGCCCTCCAACAGGGGACGGCGATGCCGGAGACCGAAGAGGCAGGCAGGGCCGCGCTCTGGGCTCTCTCGTTCCTGGCCGAGCGCCCGGACGGCGGCGAACCGCGCTCCGTGCTCGCGGCAACGGTCAGGAAAATCCTCCTGGGCCTGGGCGAGGATGCGGCGTCCGCGGATACCCTTCGCGTTATCGGACTGCTCGCGTGTCGGCGTGCCCTGCCGGAGTCGGCCGACCTGTTGCTGGCCGCCGCCAACAGTTCCGATCCGGCGCTGATCCTCGAGCTGCCGGGATTCCTCGCCGGATTGGGAACGGAAGGCGAGGCGGCTTTGGCGCGGCTGACGGCCGCAAAATGTTCGCGGCCGAAGGAGCTGCAGGCATCACTGTCCGCAGTCCTCGAAGGCGACTTCGATGGTCTGGCACCCTTCCTGGACGAGGATTCAAACTGGGAGGTTCGTCTCGCCGCCGCGCGGACGGTCGGGCAGCTGGCCCGCCTCGGGAAAACGCCGGCCGCCGCGCTGGAGATCCTCCTAGCACGGGCACGCCAGGAGGAGGACTGCGATACGCGCGCCGTCTTGTCCGAGGGCATTGGTTACGCGGTGGCCCATGTGGGCCAGGAAGGCCGCGCTGCGGTGCTGGAAACCATCCGGGAGACGTTCGATGCGGGCGGCGGCGCGTTTCTCTTCGACGCC